>NZ_JAZHUW010000059.1:0-8356 GCF_036453465.1 Lactimicrobium sp. | reverse complement strand
ATACGTTATCATGGCTGGAAGTGAATCAACTGGTGAAAAACCATCATTACACTATCATCTATGCAAGGAGCTAAAATTCACTGATTTGTTAATATGCCCTCTTCAAGAAAACAATAGGCTGATTGCCAAGACAATTCAAGTATATAGATGATATTTTTTGATCATGTTAAATTGTTTTTTTTCGCTGAACGTGAAGTGCTATTGGACCGTTGTTGAGCAGTCGGAGGATGTCTGCCGCTTTCAGTTTTCTGCACGTTATGTATCTTTCATTTTCAATAATTGCCATGATGGCTGATTTGCCATTTATCTTTTGTTTAGACAGTTCCACAGAAAAGATATTAGAAAGATCACTTTACATTACTCGTATCAAATACATAACAAAAACGTATAGCATCTGCCATACGCCTTGTTTATCTCTATTGTGATTATGCAGCCTGTGATGTTTCCGGAACGGCATAGACAACACCGGACGGATACATACTGGACCATTGTGACCAGGTGTAGTATTTGTTCTCGTTGACCTGGCCGGTAGATCCCCATGCCTCAGATACCCAGAGGCCATCGTCTCCGACTTTTTCAACAAAAGCTGTGTGTCCGCTTGGATCAGTACCAACACCGGAGAAGATTGCACCAGGTGCAGGTGAATTGGAAAGGTAGAAATGTATGCTCCAGTTGGCAGAGGCAGCTGCGATACCCCATGCCTGATCACGGCCATTGCCATTGATCTTACCGGTCATAAAGCCATAATGCTGGGCGAAGCGGTAATGCATATAGCCAACGCACTGCAGCTTGCCTTCCCATGTAAAGCCAACCCATTGTTTCAACAGGGATACGTAGGAATCGCCATTGTAATACGTACCGGTTACCGGCGTATCAGATACAGAACCGGAAGAAGCACCGCCGCTGTGATTATACGCAGACAGCTGGCTCTGCAGAGCAGCAGCCTGGGTGACGTTCATGCCATTGGAACTGGCAAGCTCTTCCGCCTGTGCCTCTGCCTGGGCTGCTTCCTCTTCACTTCTTGTAACCTCTGCCGGCTTGCGGACATTCACAAGATAAGAAATCTTGGTTGTATCACCGCTGTCATCCACAAAGGTAAGCCAGCATGTATATGTTCCTTCCGTATTCATGTCGACATTGTCTGTCTCTTTGATCACCGGCAGTTTACCTACAGTTGAGGAAACATATCCAATGTTGTCGCCATACTTGAATTCAGAGCCAAGATCCACTGTCACTTCGCTCTGTTTCAGAATGACCTGCGGACCATCTGAGGCAATCAGCTTCACAGCCGCATTTTCTGAAAAAGAATAAACAACACTGTCTGCACTGTCATCTTTACGTACGATCTGAATACTGACTGTAATATTCTGAATGCCGCTCTTGGTTCTATTGAATGCCGAAGTATGAATCGTCGATTTGTCAAAATCAACCTGATTCAGGTTGATTGCTGCATCATAATCAGCCCGTTCCCTGATTGCCTGTTCCTTCAAAGAAGAAAGCGGGTTCTGGTTATTCATATCAATCTCAAAGACTCTGACCTTGCTTGTTTCATCCGGCTTATGCTCATCCGCAAATACCGGAGATACCGGTGCGGCAATCATTGCGGCCAGTAAAAGTGATGTCAGGAATCTTGCTTTTCTTTTTCCGTACATGTTTATAATTTAGTCTGAAACAAGTGTTAAATCAAGGTTAGCTGTCCTCACAGCGCCATTTTCGTGCAGATTTCACACGTTCTTCACAAATTTATAAGAATAATATGCCTATATCAGAGCGTTATTTGTCGCATGTAAAGAGAGCCAGAAAAAAGGCTTTCCGGAATCATCCAGAAAGCCAATGGGCTATGGAGCTGGCGGGAGTCGAACCCGTGTCCAGGAATCGTCCCACATTCAGACCTCTACAGTTTAGTCCGCTGTTAGTAAGACAGCAGGTATGTCAGCGGTCAGACCGCCTGCTGAATTTGCCTGTAAGATTGTCGGGATCGGCCGCCAGGCGAAGCCTCACCGTATCTGTTCATTTACGCTCTGTCCGTCAAACAGCAAAGAACGGTCAGAGGATGCTGCATCGCGTTAAGCGAACTCAGGCAGCAAAAGCGTAACTATTGTTGTTAGCGTTTATTTTTGTTTTGGTGATAAGGTCACCGCTCCACTGCAGTCCGAATCAAACTAAAAACCTGTCGAAACCATGACAGCCCCGGGATTGCCTTGCGGCAGAAAGAATATAGCACGCCAAAACTTTACATTCAAGCCCTGCTGTGTACATCCAGCCAGCCGTTGGCATACTGCTCCACATTGGCCATCTTTTCCTTTGTGTCAGGCAGTTTGAAATCAAAGCGGTGAATCATGCGGCTGATATAATCCTTTTCTTTCAGAATTGCCAGCCCTCTAGGAAAGTTGTAATCAAAGATCAAAGCCGTTGCCGCAATCCATGTATCCGCCGGTGTGCGGCCAGGCTTTGCCAGAATGCTGTGTTCCTGGAAGAACTCTTCATAAAGAGCCGGTGTCACCGCTGAGTTTTCCATCTGCTCTCTGGTAAAGGTCTGCACATCCAGCAGAGGATCTTCGGTTCTGACCCGGAAGATATCCGTCTTATCAGCGTCACGGATGATCCTGCAGTGCAGCAATGTTCTATCATCCAGGCCATCCGGCAGTCTGTATTTGTTATGCAGCTGCACGGCTGTAATGATCAGATCATATAGGCTTGTATCATCCAGGAAGCGCTCAATCAGACCCTCTTTCAGCAGCTGAGCTCCGAAATTGCCATGGTCAA
This sequence comes from Lactimicrobium sp., assembly GCF_036453465.1. Lineage (NCBI taxonomy): Bacteria > Bacillati > Bacillota > Erysipelotrichia > Erysipelotrichales > Erysipelotrichaceae > Lactimicrobium > Lactimicrobium sp. Next base: position 5,590 of record NZ_JAZHUW010000059.1, on the reverse strand, counting down.
TGGTCAGGAAATCCCGGAAATCACCATACCGTTTGATCTGCTCAAAGCGGCCGATGTCATGCAATAAACCAATCAGCTCAGCCAGCTGGACATCTTCTTTGGATAAATGCAGGCTTTGGGCAATGTCCCGGGAAATGGCTGCTACATGCTCGGTATGCACAATCTTCAGTCTTACCTTGCCATCCTCAGGATTGTAGTTTTTCACATAGGACGCAAAAGCCGCATATGCCTTTGGAAGATCAATCATTTTTCACTTCCTTTGTTCAGATCATGCTTGATCTGGGTTGTGGAAATTTCCGGAGTGCGCGGGAAGTAAACAACCTCGACACCTTCCTTTTCCAGATAGTCAAACTTACCCTTCCAGTCATCACCCATGCAGAATACATCAATGTGATATTCATGCATGTCGTTGATCTTCTGATCCCAGCTTTCTTCCGGAATCACCAGATCCACATAGCGGATCGCTTCGACAAGTGCTTTTCTTTTCTCATACGGGAAATAGCACTTCTTGTGCTTCTGGTTCCAGTTGAACTCATCGGTGGATACACCAACGATCAGATAGTCGCCAAGCGACTTTGCCCGTTTTAACAGATTGATATGCCCATAATGAAGCAGATCAAATGTTCCATATGTAATGACACGTCTCATATTATTATCCTTTACGCTTCAACGCTTTTGCCATTTCCCGGCTGGCATCACGGATCTTCTCTGTCTGTCTCTTATCATAGAGATCCTTGCCCTTGGCAAGGGCAATCTCCAGCTTGGCTCTGCCGTTTTTCAGATACATCCGCACCGGCACAAGCGTATAGCCTTTCGTACGCACCTTGCTGTCAAGCTTGGCAATTTCATCCTTATGCAGCAGCAGTTTCCTATCGCGTTCCTCATCCACATTGGCAAAGGAACCATACTTGTAGGCACTGATATGCATACCCTTGATCCATGCCTCACCATGATAGATGGAAATATAGGCATCCTTGAACTGCACATGGCCTGCCCGGATGGATTTGATTTCCGTGCCGGTCAATACCAGGCCGCATTCATAGAAATCTTCCAGGAAGTAATCATGCTTTGCTTTCCGGTTATAGGCAATTTCTTTTGTTTTACCTTCTGCCACGATTGTCTCTCCTGCGCTTTCTGTAGCCGTTTCTGCCGCCATTATTATTGCGGTCACGGCGCTCTGGCGCTGCCTTCATGCCATCAATGCCAAAATCAATCTGACGGGTATCATGGGATGCCGCAAGGCATACCACCTTGACCGTCTGGCCAAGCTGATAGACATGCTTGAAATGAGAACCCTTGAGTTCCATGCGGTCCTCATCATATGTGTAGTAATCATCATTGAGATGAGAGATATGCACAAGACCTTCCACGGTATTGGGCAGTTCCACATAGAAGCCAAAGGACGTCACACCGGTAATCAGACCTTCGCCCTTTTCACCGATATGCTTCTCCATGAACTGTGCCTTCTTCATATCATCACATTCATATTCCGCATCCTGACTTGCTCTTTCACGAATAGATGACTGATCCGCAAACTCCTGCATCGAACCGGTATCTTTGGCAATCTGATCAGGATCCTTGCACTGATTGAACACATATCTTGTCAGCATCCTGTGCACGATCAGATCCGGATAACGGCGGATCGGCGAAGTGAAATGCAGGTAGTCTGTCTCGGCAAGACCAAAATGGCCGACGGGTCTGGCATCATAGCGTGCCTTCTGCATACACCGTAAAAGCATCATGCTCAATACCGGGAACTCCGGAGAATCCTTGACACTCTCAAGGTACTGCTGCACTTCCTTCGGTGTTGCCACGCTTCTTTCCGGACGGAACTTATGGCCCAGCAGGAAGGAGGTATCGATAAAGCTCTTGAGCTTCTTGGCCTCCGGTGATTCATGAATACGATAGACGCATGGTACATTGGCCAGTCTCATCTGGTTGGCTACACACACATTGGCAGCAATCATGCAGTCCTCAACCATGCACTCGGCATGGCCTCTTTGACGCAGGGTGATACTGATCGGCACACCATTCTCATCACACTTGATCTCGGCTTCATCCGTATCAAAGTCAATCGCACCTTTATCATGGCGGTGGGCACGGATCGCATCCGCACAGTCACGCAGATCTGTAAACAGCGTGCCAAGATGGGCATAGCGGGCACAAAGTTCCGGATCCCCATCCAGGATCTTATTTACATTATTGTATGTCATTCTTTCAGTAGAACGCATGACCGCCGGATAGGTCTTGTAGCTGACGATGTGGCCGTCATGTGCAATCTGCATCTCACATGTATTGACAAGACGCACAACATGCGGATTCAAAGAGCAGATGCCATTGGACAATTGATGCGGCAGCATCGGTACCACTCTGTCTGTGACATATGTAGAACAGCCGCGCTTCAAAGCCTCTTTATCCAGAGCAGAATTCTCTTTGACATAGTGCTGTACATCGGCAATGGATACCTTTAACAGCCAGCCATCCCCATCCTTGACAACACTGACAGCATCATCAAAGTCCTTGGAATCATCACCATCAATCGTGACCGTGATGTCATTGCGCAGATCCACACGGTCTTTTGTTTCTTCTTCAGATACTTCCTGAGGGATCTGGTTGACCTCTGCCATGACTTCATCCGGGAAGTTTGGCTCAATGTCATGGTCAATCAGAACAGAGAGAATATCGACACCCGGATCATCCTTATGGCCGATGACACGGTCAATCCTCACCCGCAGATAGCGGTTGCCATATTCAATAATGGTTCCCTGTACCTTGAGACCTTCAATAATATTGAACTTGTCAGCACCTTCTACCTTGAGTACCTTGTTCTGCAGTTTGCGGTCATCCAGGACAAGTCTTGGCTTATAGGCACCTTCATAAGTACCAATGACCTTAACATGGGCACGCTGCAGTACCTTGATGACATGGCCGTATGCCTGACCAGGTCCGGCCTGATAGGCAACCACATCACCGTTTAAGGCATCCAGCTGATCACGGGCATCAAAGCGGATGGTTGTGCCATCTTCCTTGTCGACAAAGCCAAGTCCCTTGGTATTGACACAAAGTGTGCCGGTATACAGATTGACAACCGATGCAAGATCCCATGTGCCATTGATGTTATGGACAATCTGACACTGGTCTTCCATCTGGTTCAATGCTGTGCTGACAGAGGCAAAGTTGCCTCCCTTGCCAAGGTGAAGCCCAGCCACAATCGCCCCGGTATCAAGACTGCTCTTTTTACTATTTGCTAACAGGTCCAGTATCTTTTGTTGTAAATCTTCCATTTCTTTCCTCAATTCATTTCCCTCAGATATTAAGAAAGCGTTGGCAGTTATACCAACGCTGATTGTTACAAGAATCTTACAGAACTCTGATCAATATCACAAGTACAAAGAACAGAATTCCAAGGACAAGGGTCAGATTGGAAATTACTTTCTCAGAGCCTCTCTCCTTGACATTGGCAAACAGGTTCAAGCCGCCGTTTCCTGTAAAAGCACCGGAAATTCCATCTGACTTGCCGCCCTGCAGCAGAGTCAGAATAATCAGCAGTGCTGAATCAATCATTAATAACGCGTTAAGCATGGATCGCTCCTTTCGCTGCAGTCAACATTATATCATCAGCTTTTCCACGTATGCAATGCATTCCTGCACACTGCACACCGCAAACAGCCTCTTTTCAACAATCCGGTGATGCTTTGACAGCACAGCCTTCCTTGTTTCCCTCATCCTGGAACTCTTTAACCTTCGAAAGCAGAGAAGACAGACGCTCATGCAAAGCACTGATCTTTTCATCCGTCCAGTAGTCAGCAGGTGCAATCTCATCAGAATCCAGATCACATGTCTCATCGTCAAAGCCGATGATTTCACCATCATGTAAAAAGATCACCAATGGCATATAGATCACTTTCTTGCCATCATTGTCATAATGCGTGATCTCACTGTCCTTCTCATCCAATAGATCCGCAATACTGTCATACCAGGTACGGTTAGCAGTCTTATCAACATAGATGTTGTAATACTTCACATTGACACCAGCACTCTGGGCATCTTCATTGAGCATCGGTACATAGTACTGGCACCATGGACATTCCGGAAAACCAAAGAACAGCACACCTGTACCATGATTGAGCATATCCTCTACATCCTGATGTTCTGTGAGCAGGGTAAAGGCATTATCAACAGGCAGATTGGTATACTGGTCATTCAGGCTTTCTGTTTCCACAGAAGCACTGGCAGATGCGGACGGTGAAGCAGATGGTGAACCAGACACAGCTGCAGCAGCACTGCCGCATCCTGCCAGTGTCAATGCCAGAATAGCAGAAAGTATTGTTGCTCTTTTCATTTGTTTTCCTCCTGTCTTTCCATCATCTCCCTGTGACCCAGTCATAGCCTTCCTGCACAGTTTGCGCAAACAGCAGATTATCCATTGGCTCCATAAAGCCATTGGAAATCATGTCATCAAACTGTTTTTTCAAAGGTGCATAGTAGTCATTCAGACTGAGCAGTGCAATTCTGCCAGGCAGAAGATGCAGGCGGCTGTCTGAAATCACTTCTGAAATTTCATCCAGAGTACCGGGTCCCCCTGGCATGGCAATAAAGCCATCGGCCACTTCTTTCATTCGATCACGCCGCTCACTCATCGTCTCGCATATGACAAGCTGACTGAGATCATTTCTCTGCTTGCCAACATCAACCATGAAGCGCGGCATGATGCCGATCACCTGGCCGCCCTGTTCCAATGCCCCCTGGGCAAGCTCATTCATTAAGCCAACCGATGCTCCGCCATAAATCAAAGTATCATGGTGTTTTCCAATCAGACTGCCCAATTCTCTGGCAGCGGTTTTGAAAGCAGGCTGTCTTCCGTATGATGAGCCAAGATACACCGCAATCTTCATGCCATTCCCTTCAGTCTGTTCATCAAAGCATGGTATGCCTGAATATACAGGCGGGCAGGCATCAGAAACGGCTGGGATTTAACATTGATCATAAAGCCGCCAATTACCGGATTTTCTTCCAGAATCTGTGCCATCCGGGTAAAGTCAACCGGCAGGAATGCCTGCGTTTTTGCCTTCTCCGGCGACCAGGCTGCCAGCTGCTTCACACTTGTAAAAGCCGCAAAGTAAGGCTTGCCAGATCCATCCTTGATAATGGAAAAGGATACTTTGACACCGTTGGCAGGACCTTCTTCTTTCTGTACACCAGGCACCAGCAGTACTGCTCTTGTTAAAGACTGCAGAATAACGGCAACATTCTTCTGGGAACGGTCATGATAATATGCTGAAATTGCCTGCTGCACAGGTACATTCAGTTCCTCTGCACGGGCCAGATCTTTCTGATCGATCTTTTCCTGTTTCTGATCCATGTGTAACCTCCAATGTGACTTCTGCATTATAACCCAACACTCTCTGATTTGTCTGAAACAATCGAGTAGGAGAATGAGAGCGTGAGCTCTCATCTTTTTTTCCTCTCACACCACCGGAGAAGCCGTTCGGCGTCCGGCGGTTCAAATCACCAACAAATTACAACACTGTTACATGTACCAAGGTGAAATACTCTTCTGCGCTGATCAATCCGGCCTCTCTTTTCAAGA
>NZ_JAZHUW010000058.1:0-9300 GCF_036453465.1 Lactimicrobium sp. | reverse complement strand
GACAAGTATGTGATGAATCAAAGAAAGAATACGTTATCATGGCTGGAAGTGAATCAACTGGTGAAAAACCATCATTACACTATCATCTATGCAAGGAGCTAAAATTCACTGATTTGTTAATATGCCCTTAAAGGAATACGTTGCGGAAGCTTCTATTCGTCATATTCCTGCTGAAATGCTGAAGAAGCTGCCGGAACCTATGTGGCTGATCAAGATCATTCCAGATGAGATGACACTGCTTGATTCTTCTTTGAAGAAAGAAGGGTATGGATCCCGTCAGACCTGGAAAAGATAAGAGGTAACTTATATGTATCGTGATCTAAGATCTGTTGCTGTTGAGAATAAGAAGATTGTTTTGCAGAACTATTATGTCAAAGATGGAAAGAAAGTAGAGTTTACGCATTCTCTTGCGGATCATCAGAAGGTGATTGTTGTTTCACCATCTGATATCTCTTCTGCTGTATTATCTTCTCCTTTGCATGATTCTGTCTGCAAGATCTCTGTCATCAATGATGACAGCTTTGCAGTGCCATGTGATGTGGTCATGAACTTTGCCAATGCCTATCATCCAGGCGGTGGCTATTTGTCTGGTGCCCGTGCCCAGGAAGAGACACTATGCAGAGAAAGTACACTGTATGCTTCTATTTCATCCTCATCTGCTCGTGTCATGTATGATGCCAATATTCATTCTTCTTCTGTGTTCAATACGGACTACATGCTTCTGTCTCCATGCGTTGAAGTATTCCGTGATGGCGGGAATCATCTGTTATCTTCGCCACGCACAACCGCCGTACTGACATTAGCTGCTCCCAATCTATTGTATAATCCCAAGGTACACGGCATTACCATGTCAGAGCTCGATGACTACATGGTAAAGCGTTTGTACCAGTTCTTCTTAATCTGTTCTTTACATGGCTATCGTACAATATGTACCGGTGCATGGGGCTGTGGTGCTTTTGGCCATGATGCCATGCGGGTTGCGTCCTACTTCCATACCGTGATATACCAGATGGGCATGGGAAAGTATTTCGATACGATTCTCTTTGCCGTAAAGACGGGACGTGATCCGTACAACTATGAAGCATTCAAACGTGTCTTTGAATGAATCATGGTGCCAGGCTGACATGCCGAAGGGAGATATTTTGTTTTATTTATGCTGATTGCCAAACGATTAACCGAAGAGAATTCAGACGTAATCAAGAAGATCAGAAAGCTTTATGACAGTGCTTTTCCAGCCAATGAGCGTGTTGACTTACATCCAAGCGTACTGGATCATACCAACACAAGTGAGATCCTGTACTTCCTGGATGAAGACCAGTTTGTCGGCTTCATGGCACCGTTAACTGTAGGAAATATCACACACATTACATACTTTGCCATTGATGATGCCCAGAGAGGGAAGGGATATGGCAGCCAGGCCGTAGCCCTTGCCAGAAAACTCTTCCCGCACCAGATCATCATTGCTGACCTGGAAGAGCCGGAACTCGGTGCTAAAAACTACCACCAGCGCATCAAGCGCGTTCATTTCTACAAGAAGAACGGCTTTGAAAAGACCGGTGTCTTCTACCGCTGGGAAGCAGAAGACTATCATATCTACAGCTTAGGTGGCACGATCACTGAAAAGCAGTTCTATGACTTCTGGAACATCATTGATAACAGAAGACCAGACCTGGCATACGACTGATGACATTCTGGACATATATGCTGGTGATGACCATGATCATACCTGTGACCATGATCATCATCGGCATCATCTTTACAAAGCATTATCCCGCTGAAATCAACCACATCTGCGGTTACCGCACACGCATGTCCATGAAAAACATGGACACATGGAAATATGCCCACCAGATCTCTGCAAGACTATGGCTGCGCTGCGGGATTATACTGCTGCCGATCAGTGCACTATGCATGCTGCTGTTTTTAGGCAGAGATCAGGATACGACAGGCTATGGCGGCATGATGATTACCATGATTCAGCTTGTTGTTATGATCCTGACCATACCCGTTACTGAACATGCTTTGCACCAGCGTTTCCATGAAGATGGTACGCTGCGCTAATGGCCAGGATCACGATAGCAGATGAAAATACTGTGAATCTTTCATGAAAATTGTCATTGACAAATTTCATGTTTGCAACTAAGGTAATAACAAGTTCGAAGAACAGAAGAGTATCTGTGAATGCCCAGCAGCGAGCCGGAACAGAGTGGAAGTCCGGTGGCAACCTTTACAGAGAAGCGCATCTGGGAGAAGTTCTTCTGAAACAGCAGTAGGAAGAAACGCGGTCCGGCGTTACAGGATTGAGATGGCTGATATATTTGTCAGCAATCAGAGTGGTACCGCGGTGTAATGTCGTCTCTGGATATGAGACGGCATTTTTTCTTTCTAAGGACAGGGGGTGATGTGATGCAGGGTGAGCGACGAAGAAGGAATGAGAGAAATAACATGTATTCACATCAAAACAAACAAAGGGAGGAAAAGAAAATGAAAAAGTTTGTATCTGCTGCTGTTACAGCTATTCTTGCACTGAGTCTGACTGCCTGTGGTTCTTCTTCCACAGCTGCTGCATCATCTTCATCATCTGCTGCTTCTGGTAAAGCACAGAACATTGTCATTGGCATTTCACCTGACTATCCGCCATTTGATGACATCACCACAAGCGGTGAGCTGACCGGCTTTGACTATGATATGGGCGAATGGCTGTTCAACTGGCTGGATGAAAACGGCTATAACTATACGCATGAATGGAAACAGATGAGCTTTGATACCATCATCTCCGGTATCCAGGCAGATCAGGTAGACCTTGGTATTTCCGGTTTCACCTATGATAAGGACAGAAAGGTTCTCTTCTCAGATACGTACTATGAATCCGGTCAGGTGGCTCTGGTCGCTGCTGACAGCAAGATCACTTCTACTGATCAGCTCAAGGATGCCAACATTGGCTGCCAGCTTGGCACAACCGGTGAAACCGTTGCTGAAAGTCTTTCTCCGGATCATACAACGGCAGTAGAGGATATGGGCATTGCCGTAGAAACACTGAAGGCCGGCGGCTATGATGCCGTGATCATGGATATTGCGGTTGCCAAGAACTATGAAGCAACCGGTAACTTCAAGATGCTTGATGGTGTTCTGCAGGATGAATCCACACATATCATTGCCAAGGAAGGCAATACCGAACTCATGGATGCCATCAACAAGGCTCTGGCTGCCTTCAAGGCAAGTGATGATTACAAGACACTGACAAGCAAGTATGGTCTTGATGCAGCTGAATAAGCAGCTGTTGTAACTAGTAAGGGAGTGAATGCATGTCTGATATTTTTACCACAGACAATCTGAAGTTTCTGGTGCAGGGTGCCGGCATCTCATTGCTTTTAGCACTGGGTGCCGTAGCCATTGGCTGCGTCATCGGTATTCTTTTAGCCGCCGCCAAACTGTCCCATTCCAAAGTTCTTCATGTCATTGCCAACATCTATGTCGAACTCTTCCGGGGCACACCAATGCTCTTACAGATCTTGTTCTTCTATCTTGGCATCCCGGTCCTCTATCAAAGAATCACCGGTACCCGTATGTCAGCCAACCCATATCTCGTAGGCCTTCTCTCATTGTCCTTTAACTCCGGTGCCTATCAGACGGAACTGATCCGCTCTGGCATCCAGGGCGTAGACAAAGGCCAGTGGGAAGCCTGCGAAACACTGGGCATTGGCTACAAGACCATGATGAAAGAAATCATCCTGCCCCAGGCCTTCCGTCACATCATTCCACCCCTGGTATCCGAATTCATCACCCTGATCAAAGACTCCTCTTTGATCTCCAGTATCGGCGCTCTGGAACTGCTCTATCGAGCAGAAGTACTTGGCAAGAAATACTATGACTATCTGGACCCGCTGATCATGGCCGGCATCATTTATCTGATCCTGACCATCATCACATCATACTTATCCAAGAAGCTGGAAAGGAGGATGGCCGTCAGTGACTAAGATCAAGGTAGAGCATCTTAATAAGACATTCAAAGATGTCCAGGCACTCAAAGATGTCAGCCTGGAAATTGATGACCGTGACATTGTCTGTCTGATCGGTCCCTCCGGCTCTGGCAAAAGTACCTTATGCCGGTGTATCCATGGCCTGGAAGTACCAGACAGCGGCACAATTTCACTGGATGGGGAGGTCATGGACCGCTCCAACAAACAGAAATATGCTGCCCAGAGAAAGAAGATGGGCTTTGTCTTCCAGCACTTCAATCTCTTTGCCAACAAGACTGTATTACAAAACTGCATGCTGGCACCGATGAGCGTGGCAGGCAAGTCTGCTGAAGAAGCCGAAGCCACGGCCATGGAATACCTGAAGAAGGTAGGTCTGGAAAGCAAGAGAGATGCCTATCCCTCCAAGCTGTCTGGCGGCCAGCAGCAGCGTGTCGCCATTGCAAGAGCACTGTGCATGCACCCGGAAGTCATGCTCTTTGATGAGCCCACGAGTGCACTGGATCCCGAAATGATCAAGGAAGTACTGGAAGTCATGAAGGATCTAGGCAAGCAGGGCATGACCATGCTTGTCGTCACCCATGAAATGGGCTTTGCCCGCAAGGTAGCCAACAAAGTAGTCTTCCTTGACCATGGCGAAATCATTGAACAGAACTCTTCCGAAGCATTCTTCACACACCCTGAAACCGAAAGAGCCAAGACATTCCTTTCCCAGGTCCTCTACGACTGATGCATAAGGTCATCACAGGACAGATCCTGTTAGTCATCTGCTGTATCTTCTATGTGATCTGGTGGAGTCTATGCTATAAGCCGGATGTCATCGTCAACCGCACAGGCGGCATCAATGGCATACTATTGCTCATCACAGCAGGATGCGGCCTGGCAGGCACAGCATTAACCCTCTATGGCCTCAATACACTGCCTTTAAAGCAGAATCCACAGCTCAACGGATCAACAATCATCCTTGGCGGCATCATCGTCTATTTCGTCCTAATGGCCATTACAAGAGGTCTCCTCAAACGGCCCGTCACAACCGAGCTGCTATTGATCACTGCCTGGGCAATGTTAGAAGTATCTGTGATCAACACACTGACAGCAGGGCAGATCTATACAGCAGGACAAAATACAATTGCCATGATTCTCATCGCAATTGCATTTGTCATCAGTATGATCCTCTATGTGCTCTACTACAAAATGGAAGCCATGAAGGCATACTATGCAGCCATGGTGCCACTGATCACAGAGGCCATCTCTATGGCCATTGTCACCGTGATGGCATGTGTGTAAGATTGTCATAAGAGGGGGCAATACTATGGCTGATAAACTTTGTGACCGCTGTAAAAAGCAGACTGCTGTGATTCAACTCGATCATCATTACTATTGTCTGGACTGCTGGAATCATCTGCAGCTGGATCAAGAAGGACTGCCTGATCTTGTTTATGACAGGCAGTTTTCTGTGTATGACATGGAGAATGAAATTAACAGGAAATTTGATGTGACTGCCATGGTTCTTGATGACAAGATTGAATGGACTGCTTCTGAAATAAACGGCCTGTACCAGGCTAAAATCTATAACAGTATGGCAGCGAATGGAGCTGATGCCGTTAATGATCTGCAGAGAACTGTTGATAAGATTGTAAACACACATACGCTGCAGAAAACGGATGACCCAGCATGCAACACAATCTGCGATGATGGAAAATACTATCTGGTCAAAGATAAGGGATCCCTTGTCATCAGCTGCGATGACGATGAGAATCCATTATTTCTGGTAGACGGCAGGTATATTACACCGGATGACTTTGCCAATGCACTGACCATGTATGAAGGTTTCAGACTGGATTTCAGAATCACAAGCCAGACAGAACGTGTCCTTGGCAATGATGACTATCTGATACGTAAAAAAATCACCGTTGATTCACTGCTGGAGGAAGCAGATCATGTGATTGCTTTATATTGCGATGAACGCTTTCTGCCAGAACGTTATATTCCAATGTTTTCAGATCGATTCCATGCCATTATTGAAAAGCTCCATGTACTGTATACAGATGGAGATAGAGAAGATGCAAAGACAGCAGCAGATGAACTTTGTGTTAAACTGCAGCAGATCGAAACAACAAACAATTTCTTTCCGGAACCATTACCATCATTGATTCAGGATGCATTGAGCTATATTACAGTTGATCCGGAATTCAATGATTGATTGGTCTCCAGGACCAGGATATGTGTTTGATGTATGAGGAAACCGCGCAAACAGCGATTTTTTCTTTTTGGTTTGCGTAATGGAAATTCACACGGATTTTCTGCTGCATCATCCGTGTGAAAGTCCCAACAGAAATGAATACTGTGCCCAGGATGGATCAGGGAATCCTTTTCCAGCCAGGAGAGGAGAATGGTGAGTGACCATGATACAATGAAAACAGTTGTATCCAGTGAGGTAGTCCAGTGCCATTTCAGATCATTCGAAACGATATTACAAAAGTGAAAGCAGATGCCATTGTCAATACAGCCAATCCATTGCCTCTGATTGGTACAGGCACAGACAGTGCCATCTATGCAGCAGCTGGTAAAGAGCAGCTGCTTGCACAGAGAAAAAGGGTTGGTAAGATCCTGCCTGGTCAGGCTGTTTCTACCAAGGCATTTGCACTGGATGCCAGATACATCATTCATACCGTTGGTCCTTCCTGGATTGATGGAAAACATGGTGAAAAGAAGATCCTGGCATCCTGCTACAGGAATTCATTACAACTGGCAAAGCAGCTTAGCTGTACCAGCATTGCTTTTCCATTGATCGCAACTGGTGTCTATCAGTTTCCAAAAGATTTGGCATTGCAGATTGCATTGCATGAGATCAGTAGTTTCCTGTTATCACATGACATGCAGGTAATCCTGGTTGTCTTTGACAGTGCATCATTTGCCTTATCAAAGAAGCTGTCTGATGGCATTGGCGAATACATTGATGATCATGGTGTCACTGCACTTAAGGATGCAGAATACAGCCATGATGGTACTATGTCTGTTCGAAGCAGATGGCATCCGGATGTCAATGAGGAAAGCAGTGCTGCAAGAGATAAAGAGCCGGAAATGCTGCTGCAGGAAACCTATGATCTATCTGGCAAGAGTCTGGATGAGGTTGTTGCACATACAGATAAAACATTCCAGGAACGTCTGTTTGAGCTGATTGATGCTAACGGCATGGATGATGTGACAGTGTATAAGAAAGCCAATATTGACCGGAAACTGTTTTCTCATATCCGCAGTCGGAAAGACTATCAGCCCAAGAAGAAAACAGCCGTGGCTTTTGCCATTGCCCTGCATCTGGATCTTGAGACCCTGAATGATCTGTTGATGCGGGCAGGCATTGCCCTATCACCAAGCAATCCCTTTGATCTGATCATCATGTATTTTGTTTCTAACAAAGACTATGACATTTATAAGATCAATGCTGCCTTGTTCAAATATCATCAGCCGCTGCTTGGTGAATAAATGTCGCCTGACAAACGACCAAATCCATCCTTCCATCCATTACATTAACAATGTAAATAGATGGGAGGATTTTATATGAGAAAAGATCTTACAGAAGTTGTATTTATCATTGACCGCAGCGGTTCCATGCAGGGACTGGAAAAGGATACCATCGGCGGCTTCAATGGCATGCTTGAAAAGATGAAGAAACAGGAAGGGGATGCGATTGTTTCTACAGTGCTGTTTAATAACCATCCGGTTGTGATCCATGACAGACTGGATATCCAGAAGGTGCCTCAGCTCAGTGAGAAAGACTATTCTGTCGGCGGCAGTACGGCGCTGCTGGATGCCTTAGGAGGTGCCATTCACCATATCGGCAATATCCATAAGTATGCAGGCAAAGAAGATGTGCCAGCACACACACTGTTTGTCATCACAACAGACGGCATGGAAAATGCAAGCAGAAGATATTCCATCCAACAGGTAAAAAAGATGATTGCGCGTCAGAAAGAAAAGTACGGATGGGAGTTTCTGTTCCTGGGTGCCAATATCGATGCCATAGAAACAGCAGAAAGATTTGGTATTGGTGCAAATCATGCGGTGAATTTCAACTGTGACAAAGAAGGCATCAGACTGCACTATGCGGTAATGAGCGATGTCGTTGGAACCATCCGTTCTGGCAAAAAGCTCTCAATGCACTGGAAAGATGATATTGAACAGGACTATCAGACACGCAAAGCAGAAAGATGATGATCATGGCAGAAAGAATTCCCAATACATGTGCACCGATGCAGTTTCGCGGACCGGATTTAAACAAGTGCATGTGCCGTGACTGTGTGTTTCGTGAAAAGGACCGCAAAGGAAAAGGCGTCTTTGTGCATGGCGCATTACTTGACATGTGTGATGTTTATCCAAACAACAAACCGTATGAGATTCTCTTTGAAGGGGCAAAGTGTCAGTATTACGTAAAGAAGTAAGAGAGGGAGTGATAGCAGAATGATCGATCAAAGAAATGTCATTGGCGGCATCATTGGTGATATCGCCGGTTCTGTCTATGAGTTTGATAATGATCGGAAAAAGGATTTTGTCATGTTTGGTGATTATCATCGTCATCACTGCTTTGCGAGTGATGACAGCATCATGACACTTGCCATCTGTGATGCCCTGATGCACTGCAGAAAGGATTACAGTGATCTTGAAGAAAAGGCAGTGGAATACATGCAGAAAGATGGCAGGCCATACCCTGACTGTGGCTATGGAGGTCATTTCTATCAATGGATGTATTCTGACCATCCAAAGCCATATCGCAGCTTTGGCAATGGTGCTGCCATGAGAGTGGGCCCCGTGGCATATGCGGCAGGATCCTTACCGGAAGTAAAGCAGCTTGCAAAGGCCGTTACCAAAGTCACCCACAATCATCCCGAAGGCCTCAAAGGCGCAGAAGCAGCTGTTGTATTAACCTGGTATGCCCTGCAGGGAAAAGACAAGGATTTTCTCAAACACACAGCAGAAAGCTATTATGCATTGAACTTTACGATCGAAGAAATCAAAGATACCTATCAGTTCAATGAAACCTGTCAGGAAACGGTACCACAGGCAATCGAAGCATTCCTGGAATCAGAAAGCTTTGAAGATGCCATCAGAACTGCAGTATCTGTAGGTGGAGACAGTGATACCCTTGCCTGTATTACTGGATCTATTGCCGGGGCATACTATGGAGTACCGGAAGAGATGCGCAGACAGGCATTGCAGTTTCTGGATGAGAGACTTCTGAAGATCTATCTGGACTGGTGTGAATGCAAATGACCCATATCCTTGATTGATTAATTGCTTACTATTATTTTGTTTTATCCACTTG
>NZ_JAZHUW010000057.1:0-11034 GCF_036453465.1 Lactimicrobium sp. | reverse complement strand
CATATCATTACCTCCCTGAGGCTCTCACCTCTTACACTCATAATAGTAATCACTTGTTTAGCACTGTCAATAGTTAAGTGCTAAATTTTTTTGATATTTTTATTGATGATTCTCTGTCATATGATTATATGATCATGCATATATTTTAAATAATGTTTCTTATTATAATCATGTTTTGATATATGCATGCAAATCATTATTTCTTGTTGTAAGGCCATATAAAAAATCTGGCACATCATGATATGATATGCCAGATTTTATGATTTTATTGGCTGTTTCCGTGTTCAGTCAGCTGCGTTTCCTTCCGTTCCTTTTGTCTCCTGACTGTTTTCGGTATCTTCCTTTTGTTCTTCTGTTTCATCCTCTTCTTCCGGAGCCAGGATGGAGATGGTCTGAACTTTGGAATCACCCGAGACATTGATCAGTCTGACACCGGCTGCGCTTCTGGAATAGACAGAAACCTGTTTGAGGGAGATCCGGATGACAATGCCGTCATTGGTCATGATCATGCAGTCTTCATCGCCATTGACAGCTTTCATGCACACAAGGCTGCCTGTCTTTTCATTGATGCTGGCTGCCTTGACACCCTTGGCACCGCGGTTTGTCTGTCTGTATTCAGACAGCAGTGACTTCTTGCCATAACCGTTTTCACTGACGGTGAGGATATACTGTCCTTCGCTGTCCAGAGCCATGCCAATGACGGTGCTCCCATCGGTATTGAACCCCTTGACGCCCATGGATCCTCTTCCGCTTGGCCGGATGGTATCCTCAGCGAATCTGACTGCCTTGCCATTAGAACCTGCCAGAATGATTTCATTGTGGCCGGTGGTGCCTTTGACAAAGGCGAGTTCATCATCTTCACGCAGGGTAATGGCCTTCTTGCCATTTTTCATGATGGATTCAAACTCAGAGATCGGTGTTCTCTTGACTAAGCCGTTCCTTGTTGCAAAGAACAGATACTTGACATCATCATCGCCTGTATCAGCATATGGCACCATGGCCTTGACCTTCTCTGTCTTATCCATCGGGATGATATTGATCATCGGAATGCCCTTGGATGTTCTGGAGAATTCAGGAATGTTATAGCCCTTGATACGGAATACTCTGCCGGTGTTGGTGAAGACGAGCAAATAGTCATGGGTAGACATGTTAATGAACTGGTCAATGACATCGTCATGGTTGAGTTCCATTCCCTTGATACCCTTGCCGCCGCGGTTCTGTACGCGGTAGGTATCACTTGTCAGCCGTTTGACATAGCCATTGGATGACAGTGAGACAATGACATTTTCAACCGGGATGAGATCTTCATCATCCATGCTTTCCGGGGCATCAATGATTTCACTGCGTCTTGGTGTGTTGTACTTTGCTTTGATCTCCAGCAGCTCATCCTTGAGGATCTGAACGATTCTTTCATGATGAGCCAGAATATCCTGATAGTCTGCGATCTTGAGCAGCAGATCCTGGTATTCATTCTCGATCTTTTCGCGTTCCAGACCTGTCAGTCTTCTGAACTGCATATCCAGAATGGCCTTGGCCTGGATTTCATCCAGTCCGAAGCCGTCCATCAGTCTTGGCATTGCTTCATTGGCATCCTTGGAATCACGGATCGTATGAATGATCGCATCCAGATTATCGACCGCAATGCGCAATCCTTCCAGAATATGGGCTCTTTCACTGGCCTTTCTCAGATCATACTGTGTTCTTCTGGTAATGACCTCTTCCTGGAACTTGATGTAGCCGACAAGCATGTCCTTCATGGAAGTGGTGCGCGGAACACCATCGAACAATACGACGTTGTTGACACCGAAGCTGGACTGCAGCGGTGACAGCTTGTACAGCTGGTTCAGGATCACTTCCGGCTGGACATCCTTGCGCAGCTCAATGACAACTCTGACACCATCCATATTGGATTCATCACGCAGGTCCGTAATGCCTTCGATCTGTTTCTCACGGGCCAGGGCTGCGATCTTTTCGACCATCGTAGCCTTGTTTACTGCATAAGGAATCTCATAAACAACGATTCTCTTTTTGCCGTTTGCAATGTCTTCGATGCGGGTCTTGCCACGCATGATGATGGAGCCTCTGCCTGTTTCAAAGGCACGCTTGATGCCGCTGCGGCCAAGGATATAGCCGCCGGTCGGGAAGTCCGGTCCCTTGATGTATTTCATCAGCTCGACAGCTGTCATTTCCGGATTGTCCATGACGGCCACACAGCCATCGATCACTTCACCAAGATTGTGCGGAGCGACGTTGGTGGCCATGCCTACGGCAATACCCATGGAACCATTGACAAGCAGGTTCGGGAAGCGGGATGGCAGTACAACTGGTTCTTTCTCTTCACCATCGTAGTTGTCCTGCATATCTACGGTTTCCTTGTCCAGATCCCGTAACATTTCAACGGCGATCTTGGACATTCTGGCTTCGGTATAACGCATGGCAGCGGCACCATCGCCATCCATGGATCCAAAGTTGCCATGTCCGTCAACGAGTACTTCGCGCATGTTCCAGTCCTGGGCCATATAGACAAGGGCGCCATAGATGGAAGAGTCGCCATGAGGGTGATATTTTCCCATGGTGTCGCCGACGATACGCGCACACTTACGGTATGGCTTATCAGGACCATTGTTCATCTGATACATGGCATAGAGAATTCTTCTCTGTACCGGTTTCAGTCCGTCACGTACATCCGGCAGGGCTCTGGCCACGATGACGGACATCGAGTATTCCAGAAAGTCACGGCGGATTTCTCTGGACAAGTCTGTTTCGGTGATATTGCCCGGATCGAAGTTTTCTTCGTCAAATTCCATGAAGTCATCTAATCCCATACATTACCTCCTTTGATCAGACATCCAAATTCTCTACAAAGTGTGCGTTATCGATAATGAAACGCTTGCGGGGTTCTACTTCCTCACCCATTAACATACTGAAGTTGCGGTCTGCCTCCTCGGCATCATCCACGGTAACCCGGATCAGGGTGCGGTGCTTTGGATCCATGGTTGTTTCCCAGAGCTGGGAAGGATCCATCTCACCAAGTCCCTTATATCTCTGGATGGAAATCTTGGATCCCATCTCAGCCTTGACCTGTTCCAGCTGATGGTCGGTATAGGCATAACGAACACTGGTGCCCTTCTGTACCTTGTACAGAGGCGGCTGGGCAATGTAAACATGGCCTTGTTCCAGCACTGGTTTCATATAGCGGTAGAAGAAGGTCAGCAGCAGTGTCCGGATATGGGCACCATCAACATCGGCATCGGTCATGATGACGATCTTGTTGTAGCGCAGCTTGGATACATCGACTTCTTCCTTGATCCCGCAGCCAAAGGCCGTAACCATGGAGCGGATCTCATTATTATCAAAGGCACGTTCCTCCCTGGCTTTCTCAACGTTCAGGATCTTACCTCTTAAAGGCAGGATGGCCTGATAGTGAGAATCTCTGCCCTGTTTGGCAGAGCCGCCAGCGGAGTCTCCCTCGACGATATAGATTTCACAGATGCTGGCATCCTTACTTGAACAATCGGCCAGTTTGCCAGGCAGCGAACCCACTTCCAGCGGATTCTTTCTTCTGGTCATCTCTCTGGCCTTTTTGGCAGCGATTCTTGCCCGTGATGCCAGGGAGCACTTCTCGACGATGGCCTTGGCCTCATCCGGATTCTCCATCAGAAACTTTTCCAGCTGGGAGCCAAAGATATCTGAGACAATCTTTCTGACTTCACTGTTGCCAAGCTTTGTCTTGGTCTGTCCTTCATACTGGGGATCCGGATGTTTGACAGAGATGACAGCGGTAATGCCTTCCTTGCAGTCTTCTGTTGACAGGTTAGGGTCCTTGTCCTTGAGCAGCTTGGCATTTCTGGCATATTTGTTGATCTCACGCTGCAGTGCCAGGTTGAAGCCTTCCAGATGGGTGCCGCCTTCAACGGTGTTGATGTTGTTGCAGAACGTGTAGACAGACTGGTTGTAGCCATCGTTATACTGGATGGCTGCTTCGACCTGGATATCGGATTCATAGCCTTCGGCATAGATGATATCCGGGTTGATGACTTCCTTGTCCTTGTTCAAAAAGGCGACGTATTCACGCACACCGCCTTCATACAGGAAGGTGTAGTCACGCTTTTCAGGGTCTTCCATGCGTTCATCATGGAAGACAAGGCGGATGCCTTTGTTCAGGAAGGCTAGCTGTCTGAGCCGGTTTCTGACCGTATCATGGTCATAGACAGTCGTTTCCTGGAAGATGGTTGGATCGGCCTGGAAACGGACCGTAGAGCCATGTTTTTTGGGATCGCATGTGCCGATGACATGAAGAGGTGCGACGGCATGGCCGCCGTTTTCAAAACGGACAAAGTAGACTTTGCCATCATGATAGACGGTGACTTCCAGCCATGTGCTGAGGGCATTGACGACGGATGCACCGACGCCATGGAGGCCGCCGGAGATCTTGTAGGCACCGCCGCCGAACTTGCCGCCGGCATGCAGGACGGTGAAAATGGTTTCGATGGTAGATTTCTTGGTCTTGGCATTGGTGCCGGTTGGCATGCCGCGGCCGTCATCTTCAACCTGTACAGCATTGTTTTTATCAATGGTAACAGTAACGGTAGAGGCATAGCCGGCCATGGCTTCATCGATGCCGTTGTCAACGATCTCCCAGATCAGATGGTGCAGGCCGCGGGAAGAGGTTGTGGCAATATACATGCCCGGTCTTTTTCGTACTGCCTCCAGGCCGTCCAGAACCTGAATTTCGGAATCGTCATATTCCTGGGTTGCCT
Organism: Lactimicrobium sp.; assembly: GCF_036453465.1. Classification (NCBI taxonomy): domain Bacteria; kingdom Bacillati; phylum Bacillota; class Erysipelotrichia; order Erysipelotrichales; family Erysipelotrichaceae; genus Lactimicrobium; species Lactimicrobium sp. The sequence goes on along the minus strand of NZ_JAZHUW010000057.1, from coordinate 6,274 downwards.
TCATGTCCAGTTCCTGGCCAATCACGGCATGGGAGATATCCGGCTCTTCCTGGAGAAGTTCTTCTTCCTCTTTTCGCCTGAAATCGTCTTCTGTACTCATAATGCCTCCATTTCTGTAATCGTACCGGCTTTGATCCGGTATTCTTTCATGTTGTCTGTCTTTAAAAATGCGGGAATGCTGGTCGCTGTCAGGATGCACTGGGATCCCTGGATCATTTTCAGCAGGGTTTCCTGCCTGGTCAGATCCAGTTCTGAAAGCACATCGTCCAGCAGGTAGATGGCATTGCGGCCGGTATTGTTTTCGATACAGGCGTGCAGAGCCATCTTATAGGCCAGCAGGATCATTCGTTTCTGTCCCTGGGATGCGGCTTCCTGTGCCCTTCTGCCATCCAGATCAAAGGTGAAGTCTTCGCGGTGAATGCCGGTGGTGGTCGTCTGATACTGACGGTCTTTCATCCGGCTTTCTTTGTGCATCTGCAGAATGTCTTCCTTGTCTGCTTCGCCATCCAGGCAGCAGGCATAGACGGCCTGTACCTGATGGGCTTCTTTGGATAAAGCATGGAAGAGATGGCCGAGGTTCTGGTTGATCTGGCTTGTGAAGTAGCGGCGGGCACGGATGATGATAGCTTCCTGTACAGCCATTTCTTCATCCAGCGTATCCAGGAATGTTTCATCCACCCTGTCCTGTTTCAGCACGATATTGCGCTGTTTGAGCAGGCTTTGAAAGCTGTAGAGGGCGTGCATGTATTTGTGTGAGATCTTGGCAATTTCCTGGCTGAGCAGGCGTCGGTGGTCCATGGGAGATGCCGTGAACCAGCCAAGATCATCCGGTGAAAAGAGAATGACATTGAGGATGCCGATGAAGTCACTGCTTTTTTTCATGGCACTGCCATCCACCAGCAGCGTCTTGCCTTTGGGAGTGATCAGAGCCCGCAGCTCTCTGTCTTCTTCCTTTTCATGCAGGGTGCAGCGAATGTCCGCATACTCGCAGCCGTCTTTGATCAGGCGGCGGTCATTGTTGATGCGGAAAGATCTTGTCAATGAGAGATAAACAAGGCTTTCCAGCAGGTTTGTCTTTCCCTGGGCATTATCACCCGTGATTACGTTCATGCCATCAGAGAAGGTGATTCCGGCCTGCTCATAGTTGCGGAACTGGCGCAGTTTCAGATTGCTTACATGCATCAGCCAACGACAAGCTTTCTGCCGCAGGCTTCCACGATATCACCGGGATACAGTTTTCTGCCTCTGTGGGTTTCAGGGATGCCATTGACGCTGACATTTTCCTGCAGAATCATGACCTTTGCTTCGCCGCCGGACTGTACCAGTCCTGCCTTTTTGAGAAACTGCTGAAGGGTGATATATTCTGTCTTTTCTCTGGTCATGACGGGCTCCTTTTCAAATGAAAAATCCACTCTTGAATTATACCATAAAAATGGTGATTTTTGCCGATGAACAAGGCATTTTCGAAGGGTCAAAGAAGGATGAAAACGGACTTTGAAAACCAAAAGAAAAACGCTCTTCTGAAACAGAAGAGCGCAATGTGATTGATCAGTTGTAGGTGCGGACCGGCAGAGCAAGCTGCAGGATGGTATCGTTGGCAGGATCTTTCAGGATGAATGGCTTCATTGGTCCGGAGAAGCAGATCTCAATGGTATCGCCTTTCAGTGCTCTGGCTGCCTGCTGTACATAGGCACCGGAGAAGCTGATATCAATTGGTTCTCCTTCAAACTTTGTGCCCTCTTCCATCAGAGACTGCTGGAAGTCGCCGATTTCCTGGGAGCCGTTGGAAAAGATGACATCGTCCTGGGAGCACTGCAGGCGGTTGACGGTCATGTTGTCGCTCTTGAAGATGCAGCGGTCAAGGGCACTGAGCAGTGTTGAACGCTTGATGGTCAGGGTGTGATGGAATTCCGTCGGGATCAGGCGGTCTGTATCCGGATAGCCGCCGTCAAGCAGTCTTGTCTGCAGCAGGATGGAGCCATTAAAGAACTGTGCTTTCTTGTTATTCTGGGCAATTTCAATATCCTTATCTGCCTCCTGTAACATGATGGCTTTGACTTCATTGAGACTCTTGGCCGGAATGGTGACACGGAAGGTAAGATGGCTGGCAAAGGGAATGGTCTTCTTGGCCAGGCGGTAGGAGTCGGTTGCCGTGCATTCCAATACGCCGTCATGCAGGGCAAAGTTGACGCCGGTCAGTACCGGACGTGTTTCCTGATCACTTGCTGCAAAAGCAGTTTCTTCGATGATTTCTGCCAGCTGGCCGGCTTTGGTTGTAATGGCATCGGCAGGCTTGGAAAGATCGATGGTTGGATAGGTATCGGCTTTCATGCCATTGATGCGGTACTGGGCATTCTGTCCTTTGACCATGGTCAGAGCGCCGTCAATGATTTCCATATGCAGGATATCGCCGTCAATCTTATGGACGATGTCCAGCAGGTATTTAGCATCAATGACAACGGCACCTGCTTCTTCAATGGTCAGGTTGAGATCTTTGTCCTGTTCATTGATTAAGGATGTCTGGATAGCCAGGTCGTTGTTGCTGGCAGTAAGAACGAGAGAATCTGGGTCAATGGCGTTGATTTTGATGCCTTTCAATACGGGCAGCGGACTGTTTGGTGAGATCGCATGGGCGACGTTCTGCAGGGCTGCGTAGAATTTGTTTTTGGATACGGTGAAGTTCATGGCTGTGGGCCTCCTGTCTGTTATTTTATATCTTTTATAAGGCTTATTATTACTAAGCCTGTGGAAACTGTGGATAAGGCATGAAATAGCCTGTATTTATCGTGTTTTCTGTTATTTTCCTGGTGTGGATAACCGGTGGATAAGTGTGGAAAACTTTTTACTGCTTGATGGAATTTTCAATCTGCTGGATGGCAGTTGCCATGGCAGGATCATTCTTGATCTGGCGGCTGACTTTGGTGCAGGCTGAGATGATCGTGGAGTGATCACGGCCGCCGAATTCTTCGCCGATCTTGATGTAGGACAGATTGAGCAGATGCCGGCACAGATAGATGGAGATGTGGCGGGCATTGGCGATGTTCTTGGTGCGGGTCTTGGATGTGATCTGCTGGTGGGTCAGGCCATAGTAGTCTGCCACCGCCTGGATGATTTTCTTTGGAGAAAGACCGGTTTTGTCAGAGACAACGGCCTGTGATTTCAGGGCGTTCATGACGGTTTCAAAGCGGATGACGCCGCCGTCGGGCTGGAACTGGATGGCGTAGAAGAGAACTCTGTTCCATGCCCCTTCCAGGTTTCGTACGTTGCCGGAAAAGTTGGAGGCGATGTAGGCCAGTCCTTCCGGATCGACGTCCTCAATGCCGTAGCCGTTCTGGCGGATTTTCATCTGCAGGATGGCCAGGGAGGTTTCAAATTCGGGGGAATCAATGCCCACGCTTAAGCCGCTGGAGAAGCGGGAGATGAGTCTGTCTTCGAGGCCTTTGATTTCATTGGGCTGGCGGTCGGAGGCAATGCAGATCTGCTTGCGGTTATTGATCAGTTCGTTGTAGATGGTAAAGAAGATTTCGTGTGATTTTTCTTTGCCGGCTAAAAACTGGATGTCATCGATGAGCAATAGATCAACTGAGTACATATAGCGCTTGAACTGCTCGATCTTGTTATCGCGGATGGCATTGACGACAGTTTCAACGAATTTCAGTGATTCTGTGTAGTAGACTTTGCGGGTGGGATCGTTCTTCAATACGTAGTTGGCAATGGCCATCAGCAGGTGTGTCTTGCCAAGGCCGGAGTTGCCATAGATGAATAAGGGATTGAAGAACTGGCCGGGTTTGGCAGCGCATGCCAGGGCGGCGGCATGGGATTCCCGGTTGCAGTCACCGACGACGAAGTTGTCAAAGGTACGGTCTTTCTGAATGGGCATGGATGGGAAAGATGCCTCATCGAGATCCTGCGCAGGAAGGCTGTTAGAACGCATGACATTGTGCAGGTCATCCTTCCGGCATATTTCTACCGCAATGGGTGAATCGGCCTGCAGAATGTCTGTAAATGCGGCTGAGATCATTTCTGACTCCGGCTGCAGAATCTGCTTGTTTACGATCGTCGGGGCGAGGATGACAGCCTTGGATGATGTCAGATCATACAGAGAGCAGGGACGATAAAAATTATCGATGATCTCTGGTTCCATATTGCAGTTCATCTGCAGATATTGCAGTACCTTCCCCCAGACATCCTGAAGGTACATATCTTTGTTCTCTGTTATCATGAAAACTCCTGTATTGCTTGCTTACAGCACGACTATTGTAGGCATGCACGCTGGTAAAATCCACATGAAAATTGTTGAAAACTATTTTCTCCACAATGGCATTAAAAGCAGAACATACGATAAATACAGGTTAAAAGAAAGTTTTCCACCATTTTCCACAAAATTCAGGGTGTGGAAAATTTGTGGAGAAAATATCCACATTGTGCAAAACTCACAAAATTGTGGAAAATCATCAGAACATGACTTGTTTTTAACATTTTACTAACACGAAAAAACATGCATAAATACTGGATATTTTGCTGTTTTCAACAGTTTTCAACATATGTGGAAAACTTATTTTGTGGATCGGGGAAAACACTGTTGAAAAGTGCTATGAGAATCCTGTTCTCCACCGTGCAAAAAGATGTGTGACAGTGGAAAAGTCAGCTTGTTTACAGGCTTTTTACAATATGTGGAAAACTTCAGGCTTGGAAAGTTATCCACTGTGGAAGAGATCACTGCGGCATGGCTTTTCCACAAAAAAAGCACCTCAAAAGAGGTGTTGGTATTTCATGTGTTCCATCGGATCGTGCCGCTTTGAAGGACTTCCAGGCAGCGGATCATGGTGCCGGGCAGCTGGTATCGCTTGAGGCGGTTGACATGGATGATTTCGGGGATGTAGGAAGGTTCAATATACTTTGATAATGCGGTGCGGACTTCTTCCGGATTCGGGCAGAGTTCGCAATAGTATACGATTTTATCCGGGGCCAGGGTTGAAATCAGACAGAGGCAGGAAATGGAAAGCATTTTCAAATCGGTGTCCGGGGTGATGTCGTCATGGTTCAGATCCGGGCAGTATGCCTTGAGCAGGTGGTGCATTTCACCGGCATGGTGGGCATAGCCAAGGCGCAGCTTACCGTCGATGATGATGCCGGCACCGATGTCGATGCGGCCATGGGGCATAAAGCAGAAGGCCATATCATCACTGTCCTCATGCATGGCATGGTAGCCGAGGGCCATGGCATTGACATCGTTGAGGATGATGGTCGGGTGGTGATAGCGGTTTATGATGGCGGTGGCGAGGTTGTAATGCTGGAAATCAGAGTCTTCCAGGTTCAGGGTGCCATGGTTGGCAACGCCGGGAATGGAGATGCCGATGGCATCAATATTGTGATGGCGTGTCAGGACATAATCCAGCAGGTCGAATAAGTCCTGCAGGGTGATATTTGGCTTGATAACTTCTTTGTCCAGTGTTTTATTGCCATGGTCATAGATCCGATAGCCAAAGCGTGTCTGCTGGCGGTGGTTGATGACGGCAATGGTCAGGATGCGGTACGGGTTGTCATAGAGGGAGCGCAGCGGGATGTTTTCTTCACTGATGGCTTCATCGATGTGCTGGTGGTATTCCTTCTGCAGCAACGTGAGCATACGGCCGGCATCATAGGTAGCGAAAATATCAGGAGGAATCCGGATGACGATCTGTTCATGGAAGACTTCTTTTACTTTTTTGTACTGGAAGTGGATCTGCGGGGCCAGCAGGATGATGTCGCAGTCAAAGCCTGCCTTGTAAAGATCGGAGAAGCTGACAGCGGAAAAAGTGAAGTCTTCATGGAGTATGTCAGCGGCCTGAGTGAGCTGCTGGGCAAAGAAGGATGTGGTGAGTCCGGATGTGCAGCACAGTACAACTTTGAGAATGCGTTTCCGGGCGGTATTGTGCAGGGAAACAAGCATCTGCTGGATCAGATCCTGATCATGTTCTTTGTCTTCAATATGAAAGTGCAGATAGAAGGTCGTCTTGTCTTCTTTATCAACGATGGCGAGCTCAACAATATCTTCCGGATAGATGGTGATCGTACCTTTTGCCATTGGTGAGACAAACCTGTATTGATCATGTTCTTTGATCATGTCAAAGCCTTCTTCATGCAGGCTTTCAATCCATTTGCAGCAGTCTTCCTTTGTCCATTTCATACTTTCATCGTTAACTTCTCCTAAAGTATAACCAAGAGAGCTTCTGAATACAGAGAATCATCAGATTTCATCGGATGATTTTCGCTTCGAAAGCTCTTTTCTTTC
>NZ_JAZHUW010000056.1:0-11376 GCF_036453465.1 Lactimicrobium sp. | reverse complement strand
CGTCACCGCCTGCGGCTGGTGGTTCACTTCACTTGGCGACAAATACCCGTGACCTGCGTCTGCTGCAGGCTGGATGTGTGTCATGCCCGACACACCTATAAAGGCGTGGAATCCATCAAGGACTTCACGCCTGTTTTTTTATGCCTGCTGTACTTTCATCTTTTGCAATACACCAGGGAAGATATGCCTGAACAGCAGAATACATGTAATGGCAGCAAAGGCATCAGCTGCAGCTTCGGCGCCAAAGACACCCATGGCCCCAAAGAAATGGGAAAACAGGAATGCCAGCGGCACGAGCAGGAAGATCTTTCTGAGCAGGGCAATAAATAATGAAACACCTGGCTGATTCAGGGCGACAAACATGGTCTGACAGGCTCTCTGCATGCCAAACACGGTCATGCCTGCCATAAACAGGGGCATGGCTTTCTGAACGCCGGCAATCAATGTGGCATCACTGGTAAACAGAGCGGCAAAGAAGCCGGGGAAGAAGATCATCATCAGGCTCATGAAGCAGTTGAACAAGGTCATGTTCAGGAAGATCACTTTAAAGCCTTCTTTGACTCTGTCCGGGCTGCCATGGCCATAGTTATAGGAAATGACCGGAGAAGCACCGTTCTGGAAGCCGTTGAGCGGTACGGCAATCATCTGCATGCATGAGGACATGATGGTCAATACGCTGACATACAGATCTCCGTACTTAACCAGGATGCCGTTCATGACAAAGCCGATGATGCTTTCGGTGGATGCCATGACAAACGGGGAAATACCAAGGGCAAAGATCTTATGCATGATTTCCCCGTTGGGCTTCATATCCGCAAAGCAAAGACGCAATGATGCTTTCTTTGAGACAAGGAACAGAATGATCCACAGGGCACTGGCAAACTGGGACAGGATGGTTGCCCAGGCCGCACCGGCGACACCCATGCCAAAGCCGAACATGAACACAGGATCCAGTACGATATTCAATACCGCACCAAGGATGACAGTAGACATGGCCAGACCGGGATGCCCCTGCACATTCAGAAATGGGTTCATGCCGATGGCAGCCATGACAAACAAGGTACCGAGCAGATAAATAGACAGGTAGGTATGTGCATATGGAAGCGTGGCATCACTGGCACCGACCAGTCTGAGCATCGGGTCAATCGTCAATCCGAAGATCACCATCAGGATCACCCCCAGCACCATGATGATGACAAAGCCATTGTTCATCATCTGGCTGGCCCGTTTCTTTCTGCCGGAACCTAAGGCAATAGAGGCAAGCGGTGCACAACCGCCGCCGGTAATCATGGCAAAGGCAGAGATCAGGATGATGATGGCATTGCACACACCAACACCAGCCAGAGCCGTTGTGCCAATGTCAGGAATATGTCCGATATAGATACGGTCCACAATACTGTAGAGAAGATTGACAAGCTGGGCTGCAATGGCAGGCACTGCCATCTTCCAGATCACACGGCTCATCCTGCCTTTTGCAAATATTTCATCAGTTTTCATACAATGAGAAAGTATAACGCCTTTCGGCCTGCGCGTGTGTCACAGTTTCTGGCTAAAGGCAGCAGAATGACGGTACAAAAGGCCTTTCATCATCAGATCACCATGGCAGTCACGACTGCAGCAATAGAGAAAACAGACAACAGAATATCAGACAAATGAACTTCTGGTATCTCACACCATGTGCGCGGCGCATCTCCATCAAAGCCTTTGGATCCCATCGCCATGGCAAGGCTTTCAGACCAGTGGATACTATTTACCAGCATCGTGAACAATACTCTTCTGGACAGGAAGGAGACATGCATGCCTCTGACCCTGTAGGACAGTTGTACAGATTTCAGTTCGTTAGCCATATGCGGCAGCAGATGAAACGCTGCTAACATGCCATAGGCAAACTTGGGAGACATATGGCACTGATGCATCAGACTGCGTACAAAGTATTCACCATTGGTTGTCAGCGCAAAATAGATGCCCAGACCTGCAAAAGCCAGAAGTCTGGTACTGAGCTGCAAAGCAGTTGTCAGATTTCTGGACATAGCTGCTCTTACCACATAGGGCATGGATGACACATCTGACAAAGCTGTGGCTGTCACACTGCTGCCTCTGGCATAATACAGGCCCATCATAAACAAACCAAATGCGGCAAAAAAAGCTGGGATCAGAATCTTCAGAACTTTCTTTGGCGCATTGTGTGATCCAAGAAAGACTAGCAGAAGCGAAAATACAAAAATGGAAAGGTTCAGCATTGTCCTGTATTGAAAAGAAATCAGGATAACCAGGATCAGGATGGTAATCAGCTTTATGGATGGATTCAGTTTTTCAGCAAATGTTCTCATCGCATCATCTCCGCTGTATCAGTGCCTTGTTTTCGATCTCATAGATCCGATCTGCATAAGCAAGTGCCAGCTGACGGTCATGGGTGATCATGATCACCGTGAGATTATCGTTTTTGATCTTCTGACTCAGCTGATTCATGATTGCCATTGTTGAGCGAAAATCCTGACCATATGTCGGCTCATCCAGCAGCAGCACCTGCTGTCCGCCGGCAAGCACGGACAGTACGGCAAGCCGGCGCTGCTGTCCCTGCGAAAGCATATATGGAGAAAATCTGGAATAGTGCTCCAGACCATATTCCTTTAACATCTTTCTTGCCCATTCTTCCTTCTTTTCATCACTCATCTCAGGATGCCAGATGGCCAGGCCCGCCAGCACTTCATCTTTGACTTTCTGGGCAACAAACTGGTTGGCCGGGTTCTGAAAGACAATACCGATATGCCGGTATAAATCTTTCTGCTTATACGCACTGATGGAAACACCATCCAGTGAAATCTCTCCCGTATATGCATGCACACCAAGGACAGCCAGAAACAGCGTTGTCTTGCCTGCCCCCGATGGGCCAAGCACAGCACTCATTTTTCCTTTTGGAAACGCTGCCGAAACATCTTTCAGCAGCACATCATCCGCATTTTGTTCATTCTTTTCCCGCTTCTGCCAGCTATGCACGCTTTTCTTTTTACTGCTTCTGCATACGGAAAGATGCTGAAAGGAAAGAACTGCATCCTGCCCATCTGCTGCTTCCTCTTCCTTTTGCGGATAATCAGAAACACTTGGAAAACACAGCCCTTCCTGCCTGATCAAAGCAGCATAATCCTGATAGTTTTCTCTGGTAATGCCTCTTTGCAGGATATGGCCTCCTTCCTTCAGAATCAGTATCTCATCTGCCATTGACAGCCAGTAATCCATGCGGTGGTCAATGATCACAAAGTCATTTCCCGCCTTCGCCATGAATGTGATCATGTCAATCAGCCGCCAGGACTCATCTTCGTCAATATTGGCAAACGGTTCATCCATCAATATGCATTTACTGCCGATCAGAAACAAGCAGCCCAGTTCTGCCCTCTGCTTTTCACCACCAGACAGCGTCTGGAACGACTGATCCAGCAGAGAATCCAAATGAAGCTGTGCCGAGACTGCCTTAATGCGGCCTGACATTTCCGCCTGCGGAACGCAGATGTTTTCCAGACAGAATTCCATCTCATGACGCAGTGTATCCATACAGAACTGCAGTTGAGGATTCTGAAACAGAACCGTGAGATACGATGCCCGCTTCTGTGCATTCAGTCTTCGAAGATTCTGGCCATACAGGAAAATATCACCAGATGCAAGATATCCGCCATTTTCCGGATAGAGCCCGGAAGCAACGGCTGCCAGCGTACTTTTTCCACTGCCGCTGGCACCGGTGATCACACTGATGCCTTTGTGGATCACAAATGAAGTGTGGTCCAGAATATTCCGCTTTCCGTCTTTGAAATAGCGGAACACAACATTCTTCAGTTCAAGTACCGGCACATCCTCTATTACATGAGAATCAGTCTTCAAGATCTTCGGATACTCCCTCAGCCGCCTTGTATCCCTTCAATACGCCAGCCTTGACAAGGGCATCGCCAAGCGCCGGAGTCAGAAGACCATCAAACACAACTGCACTGATGACTCTGACCACCATCATGATTAACAATACCGGCACGGCAATCTTGTTATAGCCGCTGATCAGAAGATTATATCCCATGGTAAAGAAGGAGCAGATCACAGCAGACAGACACATTGTGCCTCTGTCATAGTGTTTGTACTTCCGCAGCATGATCAGCAGCTCAAAGCCAAACCCCTGAACCAGTCCGGACAGAATAATAATCGGACCAAAGTAGTTTCCCATCAGGCATTCCATGATGGCCGCCAGCAGTTCTGCCACAATGCCAGTGCCAGGCTTGCGCATGACATAGATGCCAAAGGCCCCTGCCATGAAGTAAATACCATAGAACGGCTCATAGCCAAGTGATCCCATACCAGCTGGTGTCAGCAGACCATACAGAATACCGCCGGCATATGTACATCCCATATAAATCACGCCAAACAAAACTGCACAAATTGCAATCAGTAATACATCCTTCAGCTTCCAGCTATTATTGTTCCCCATAATTTCCATCTCCATCCAGCCTGTTTATTTCTCTTCTTCCGGAATATTTGCCGCCACAGTAGCCTCCAGAATGTAGTGACTCAGATGCTCTGCACCATACGTATTCACATAGTTAAAGTAAGCAAAGATGTCCTGCACATCCCCCTTCAGAATCGTGCAGTAATGAGAACTTCTTTCATAAATGCCAAGATCAATCGCATGATTCACAATTGTGGCAATATGCCTCATATAATCTGGGATACCCATCGGATAAAAGGCAATCTTGCACATTACCGGGAAATGGACATCTTTGATCAGCGGTTCATTCACCGGTACATCATCCACATTCATGAACGAATCCGCATCAACATCACCCGGGCAGCCTCTTGAAAAAGTCATCTCCGATGTCATGTGCACGCCAGGTTTGAAGGCATTGATAAAGCATGCCTTTACAGAGTCCATCACATGAACCTGCTTTCCCCGGTAAACCGTCGAAAGCTCATCTGTCATCTGCCATACCTTGTCTGTCTTTGTCTTCTTAAGCGAATCAAGAATGATATTGATGAAATCATCACTCATGATATTCAGCGTAAAACGGCATCCATTCACCTTCAAAGATGTAGGAGAAGAAGCACTGCCGCATCCACAGTCCGAACCACCTGTACTGCAGGCAGTCTTATTGCCATATGTCACATATGGCTTCGTTACTTCACTCATCAAAAAAGACCTCCTTTACCGGAGGCCATCATTACAAAATAATCTCGTTTTCTCCCTACGCTGTCATTACACAGATCAGGTAAACGGGTATCATCTCAGCCACAAGGCACCCCGGAAACTATTGATTGAAGCACAGTGGTTATTTTAATAATCCCACGCTGATGTGTCAACATCATGCCATCAGCTGTTAACGCCCGATGCTGACAGGCCTGCTCTTTGCATATTAGAACAGTTAATTTGTTCTGCCTGTCAGATCTGCATGGCAAGGTTATATGCGGAATGAACTGCATTCAGCAGGTTGGAGATCTTTGCAGAGTCACCAATAACATGTACATGATCTGCGTTTTCCGGAACATCAAACGGAAGACCACGCTTAAAGCCAATGCTTTGTACAATCACATCTGCTGGCAGCCGGACTTCTTTTCCTGTTTCATCCAGGATCGTGAGACTATTTTCATCTGCACTGACGGTCCTGGCAGAAGTATAGATGGGAACATTGTAATATTCGAAGGCATCTCTCAGGAAGCTTGTATTTGCCATACAGCTTCCAGGTGCAATCAGAATATCATCTTTCACTTCTACAATAACAGGCTTTCTGCCACTCTTGGCAATCTCATACGCCATCTCACAGCCAGTGAGTCCGCCGCCGATAATCACGACATTTTCACCATCTTTACAGCCATTACTGATATATTCCTGAGCAGTCAGAAAACGTTCACTTCCAGGCAGATGAAGACGGTTAGGTCCCATTGAGCCTGCAGCAATCACATACTCATCCGTCTCAACATCATCAAGACTTTTTACCTCCGTATGGAACCTGATATCAATATGATTCTTCTCAACCTGTGTTTCATAATATTTCAGGAGTTCTTTGTCCTTCTCCTTGAAGGAGAAAGAGGCAGCGATGCCCCAATGGAAAGCAAAGAGCCATCTGACAGATGCCCAGCTGGAAGTGATCTTCAATCATACAATGAACAGCATCTTCAATCTTCTCCGGCTCTGGCTCAACGGCAGCGTGAATATGGAAGAGACACAGTTTAAGGAACTCTATGGCAATATCATTCTGAACGGAATATATACTTACATCTATAGGTAAAGACAATACTGCAGACAAGTGTGCCAGAGCACATTCTGGCTGGTGAATAAAATACATGTGCTCAGCGCAGATCTGCCTTTGGAAACAGCACCTGTCTCAATTCTGCTATAACATCCACAGATTCTGCCATGTATAATGAAACCCGGAGCAGAATACATGTCAAAATATCAGGAGATTGAAAACAGAATACGGGCACAGATTGAGGATGGAACTTATTCTGCCGGATCACGGCTGCCTGGTGAGCACGAACTCATGGAAGTATATGGGGCATCGCGTGATACCATCCGCAAAGCCTTATCTCTTCTTGCCCAGGATGGCTTCATCCAGAAAGCCAAGGGCATTGGCTCCATTGTGCTGTCCATCAATCGGTTTGAATTTCCCGTCAATGGCGTTGTCTCCTTCAAGGAGCTTGCGTCCACCATGGGCAAGAAGGTTGAAACAGAAGTCATCTGCTGTGAGAAGACGCATCCGGATGAGAAGTTTCAGAAGTATCTGAAGATGAAGGCAGATGAATGGATATATCTTTTGCAGAGAGTGCGTCGCATTGACGGAGAAGCCGTTATTCTGGATACCGATGTTCTCAATGCCGGGATCTGTCCCGGCATCACAAAGGAAATTGCGGCGGACTCATTGTATGAATATCTGGAAGGAACGCTCCATCTCAGGATTGCCTATGCCGAGAAGGAGATCACCTGCCAGAGTGCAACCAATCAGGATATGCGCTGGTTGGATATGAAAGGCTTTAACATGGTGGTCAATGTGGAATCCTTCACCTATCTGGACGATGCACGTGTCTTCCAGTACACATCCAGCCGTCATCGTCCGGACAAGTTTGTGTTCCGTGATTTTGCCAGAAGAAATCCCAGAGCCTGATGAGCGCCCTCTGCCTGCAGAGAGCGTTTTCATTTTGCTATTGACACACATGTACGTACAGGTTAATATCACTATGCAACACATGTACGTACATGTACATAGAGGGAAAATATGGGAAAATTCGAAAATGATGCTTCAAAGCTGCTGGAATACGTTGGCGGAAAAGACAACATCAAAGCAGTCTCTCACTGTGTCACCAGAATGCGTTTTGTCCTGATTGACCAGTCCAAGGCAGATGTCAAGAAGATTGAGGCACTGCCTTCTACCAAGGGAACCTTCACACAGGCTGGACAGTTCCAGGTCATCATCGGCAATGATGTGGCTGACTACTACAACGATTTCATCAAGATCTCCGGTCTGGAAGGTGTTTCCAAGAATGCTGTCAAGCAGGCAGCCAAGTCCAACCAGAATCCCGTTCAGAAACTGATGACCAATCTGGCTGAAATCTTTGCGCCACTGATTCCTGCGATCATTGTCGGTGGCTTGATTCTTGGTTTCCGTAATGTCATTGATTCTCTGTATATCTTCGGTGACGGCACACAGACACTTGTTGCCACCTCCCAGTTCTGGGCAGGAGTAGACAAATTCCTGTGGCTGATTGGTGAAGCTGTCTTCCATACCGGCATTCCGGTAGGTATCTGCTGGTCCGTTCAGAAGAAGATGGGCGGTACTGAAATGCTTGGTATTGTCCTTGGTCTGACCCTTGTCTCCGGCCAGCTGGTCAATGCCTATGCCGTTGCCGGCATGGCAGCCGATGCCTGGGCACCTGACTATGTCTGGAACTTCGGCTTTGCATCCGCAAGAATGATCGGCTATCAGGCACAGGTCATTCCGGCCATGCTGGCAGCCTTCACACTTGCCTATCTGGAACGCTTCTTCAACAAGATCACACCATCCGTCATCAAGATGATTGTTGTCCCGTTCTGCTCACTGCTGCTGGCCGTCATGGCAGCCCACTTCGTTCTGGGCCCGATCGGCTGGACACTTGGCACATGGATCTCTGATGTCGTCTATGCCGGAATCTCCGGAAAGTTCCGCATCATCTTCGCTGCGATCTTTGGTTTCTTCTATGCCCCGCTGGTCATCACCGGCCTGCACCATATGTCCAATGCCATCGATCTGCAGCTGATCGCCGATACGCCGCTTCATGGCACAATGCTCTGGCCGATGATCGCTCTATCCAACATTGCCCAGGGATCTGCTGTATGGGCCATGTCCGTTCTGCAGAAGAAAAATGCAAAAGCACAGGAAGTCAATATTCCTTCTGCCATCTCCTGCTGGCTGGGTGTTACCGAGCCTGCTATGTTCGGTGTCAACCTCAAGTATGAATTTCCGTTCTACTGCGCCATGACAGGTTCCTGCATCGCTGCCATCATTTCCGTCGGCTTTGGCGTCAATGCCTCTGCCATCGGTGTCGGCGGCATTCCAGGCTTCCTGTCCATCATGCCGCAGTTCTGGGGTGCCTTCTTCCTGGCTATGGCCGCAGCAATTGTCATTCCATTTGTACTGACACTGATCATCGGCAAAAAGAGACTGACAACCGAAGACCGCATCACAACTGTTGATACAGAAGAGGAAGCACCGGCAGCTGCTCCTGCCGCATTCACAACGGCAGAAGAAAGCGAAGAAATTGCATCCCCGGCAAGTGGAAAACTGATTGCAATTGAGGATGTTCCGGATCAGGCCTTTGCTTCAAAAGCAATGGGTGATGGCTTTGCGATTGAACCAACTGATGGAAAGATTGTGGCACCGTTCTCCGGTACAGTCACGGTCGCCTTTCCAACCGGACACGCTTATGGCATCAAGGCCGCCAATGGCAAAGAAATACTGATTCACATTGGCATGGATACGGTCGAGCTTGAGGGCAAAGGCTTCCATGGCAGAGTCAAGCAGGGAGATACTGTCCATCAGGGAGATGTATTGACGGAAGTGGATCTTGACTATATCAAGTCACAGGGTAAATCTGCTGTAACACCGGTCATCCTGACAGATGGAACCGCGGTAACATTATTAAAGAAAGACCAGTCCGTACAGGCTGGTGAAACAGGAATTGCAAAACTTAGCTAAGGAGGCGTGCGATGGATCGCAGCAGTACTGTCGTCTATCAGATTTATCCAAAATCATTCTGTGATGCCAGCGGAGATGGCTGGGGTGATATTCAGGGCGTGATTTCCCGTCTTGATTATCTTCAGGAGCTGGGCATCAACTGTATCTGGTTCAATCCCATGTGCATTTCGCCGCAGAAAGATAACGGCTATGATGTACAGGATTACAGGAATATTGATCCCCGCTATGGTACTATGGCCGACTTTGAGCAGCTTGTCAAAGAATGCAAAGCACGCGGTATTGATATCATGCTGGACATGGTCTTCAACCACACTTCCACCGAACACGAATGGTTCCAGAAAGCCATGGAAGGCGACCCAAAGTACAAAGCCTACTACATCTGGAAAAAAGGCAAAGGCCCGGGCGTGCCTCCCAACAACTGGCAGTCAAAGTTCGGCGGTCCAGCCTGGGAATATGTGCCAAAGTTTGACGAATGGTATCTGCACCTCTTTGATGTATCACAGGCGGATCTTGACTGGACCAACCCTGCAGTCAGAAAAGAAATGGCAGACATTGTCAATTTCTGGATGAAAAAAGGTGTCCATGGCTTCCGCTTCGACGTCATCAATGAGATCTCAAAATCGTCATTTGAAGATGATCCAAACAACTTTGACGGCCGCCAGTTCTATACCGATCAGCCGCTGGTACATACCTATCTTAAAGAGCTTAACAAGAACAGCTTTGGCAATGATCCCGAGGCCATGACGGTTGGTGAAATGAGTTCTACAACTGTCAAAAACTGTTCCGGCTATGCCGGTGATGACAGCCATGAACTCTCCTCTGTGTTCTCGTTCCATCACCTCAAAGTGGATTACAAGGATGGAAAGAAGTGGGAATTGCAGCCGTTTGACTTCATGGCATTGAAGCATCTGCTCAATGAATGGCAGGTTGGCATGCAGGAAAATCATGCATGGAATGCCTTGTTCTGGAACTGCCATGATCAGCCAAGATCGGTATCCAGATTCGGTGATGACAAAAAGTACAGAAAAGAATCTGCCAAGATGCTGGCAGCTGCCATCCATCTGATGCGCGGCACGCCGTATATCTACATGGGTGAAGAAATCGGTATGCCCAATGCCGGGTTTGATGACATCAGCCAGTACCGTGATGTGGAGTCCATCAATGCGTATCACATTCTGAAAAAGGAAGGAAAGAGTGAGCAGGAAATTCTGCACATTCTCAATGAAAGAAGCCGTGACAATGCCAGAACACCAATGTGCTGGGATGCCACAGAAAACGCAGGTTTTACAACCGGTACACCATGGATTCCGCTGGGCAGAACACACAAAGAAATCAATGTGGAAAATGACCGCAGAGATCCGGAAAGCATCTTTGCCTGGTATCAGAAACTGATCTCACTGCGCAAGTCCATGAAGATCATCCAGGATGGCACCTACAAACCATTGCTGGAAGATCATCCTTCCGTATTGGCTTACCAGAGAATTGATCGAGATGAGAAGCTGACCGTGCTCTGCAACTTCTATGGAAAAGAAACAGATGTAAATCTGGATGATATTTCCAACAATGAAATTCTGTTATCAAACGTCAATCGAAAGCAGATTGCAAATCATATGACACTGCAGCCATATGAGTGTCTTGTTCTCTACAGAAAGTAACAAGCACAGGGAATATGCCGAAAGCATATTCCTTTTTGCTATACTGAAGACAAAGAGGTAAATGACATGAGTCTGACAGTAAATCTGTATTACCACGGTACCAATGGCAGTGCCCGAAGGTTTGCTATGGAAATGGAATCCTCCGGCATTGCGGATGCCATCCGCAATGAACCGGGAAATGAGCGCTATGAGTACTTCATTCCCCTGAATGATCCGGAAACCATTCTGTTAATTGACAGTTGGCACGATCAGAAGGCACTCGATGCCCATCATCGTTCTCCTATGATGGCGCAGCTGGCAAAACTGCGGGATAAATATGATCTGCACATGGAGGCAGAGCGCTATGTATCCACGGAAGACAATCCGGATGACAAAGCATATATCCGCAGCTAAATGTAAAAATAAGTATCCACCAGCTGAGCTGGTGGTTTTTCACAAGACGGGCGTAGCCCTCTTATTACTGGCTGCGCTCAGAAGCGCATGAAGCGGTCTGCCACACGCAAACTACCGCTTTTTCCCGTTAA
>NZ_JAZHUW010000055.1:0-11656 GCF_036453465.1 Lactimicrobium sp. | reverse complement strand
AATGCGGCATAGCCATCAATCCCTTTTCTCAGATCAGTAACACCGGTCACAAGATACAGCTTACCGATCTTGTCAAAGGGCATCATAGATCTCTGCAGAGGCGAATGATTCTCTGCAGTTCCAGATCGGAAATGCCATCATCATAAGAAACCTGAATGCCATTGAAACTTACTGTCGTCTCAGTAGGATGACTGATAACAACAGGACATAACTGACAGGCGCTGTCATCCTGGTATTTATTCTTAAAATAGTAAAAAGCCCGTGGCTTCATCCCGATATGACTGCAGAACTCTTTGACAGACTCACCCGATAATTCAAACTGATCCCAAAGCAATTTCCATTCTTCTTCATTCATAACAAACAGGACCTCCTTTACTGCATACAGTATCGGAAATCCTGCTGTTTATTGAAAGACGGTGTTACTTTGACGCTTACGTTTTTTTTGCATGAAAAAAGACTTCCTGCCTGGAAGCCTTTCATTTGCTCATTTTGCTTTCTTGCGAAGATACAGACAGATGCCTGTAAAAGGACACTGCTGGCATACCGGGTGCTGGGCATGGCAGAGATAGCGGCCAAAGAAGATCATCTGATGATGGGCCTGAATCCACCTGTCACGGGGGATCTTGCGTTTCAGTTTGCGTTCCACATCCATCAAGCTGTCATCCACTTTGGCAAGCCCGAGCCGTTTGGCAATGCGGTTGACATGGGTATCCACAGCCAGTGCCGGTACATTGAAGCATTCTGACAGGATGACATTGGCACATTTGCGGCCAACACCGGGAAGTGAAGTCAGATCCTTCATATTATCCGGCACTTTGCCATCAAAGCGTTCCACGATGCCTTTGGCCATGCCCTGAATGGATCTGGCTTTATTACGGTAAAGACCGAGTGATTTGATACAGTCAGCGATCTCATCCAGGCTGCCATTGGCCAAAGCATAGACATCCGGATATTTTGCAAACAGAGCCGGTGTGACACGGTTGACCGATGCATCGGTTGTCTGGGCAGACAGCACAACCGCAACGGCCATCTGATAGTTGTCAGCGTGCACAAGCTCACAGCGTGCATTGGGAAACAGCTTTCCCATTTCATCCAGAATTTCTACGGGTGTCATATGTTCCATCAGTGTGACAGCTCCCATTCCATCTTTTCTGCGGTCATGCCCTTCTTCTGCCAGTCAGAAAGGATCTTGTCAACATAGGCAATGGACAGCTGCTGGTAGGCACTTGCCTGGCGCAGAGCATATAGAATCAGACGTTTATCAATTGTCCGGTTCCATTCACTGATCTTCTCCATTTCCTTCGGATTCAATGTCCGGCCGAATTCTGTTTCAAAGGCATCAAACAGTGAGGCATCCATCAATCCTGCCTCTTTTGCTGTATCTGCCTCAAACAGGCCATCCAGACTCCAGACAACACCGCTGCGGCTGACCTTGATCTCCAGATACTTTCTGGCACATAACAGAGAGACAGCTTCATCCACTTCTTCCTGTTTCATTTTGGTCTTGGCCGCAAGGCTTTCCATCGTGACGGGAATATGCTTTTCATTGTTGAAATCGATCACCAGCACAAGGATGGCCTCCTTTGCAGAAAGATCCAGCAGTTCCAGATGGTCAAGAATCCAGTCGCGGTGTGAAACAAAACGTTCCTGATACCACTTCATGTGACGGTACTGGCTCAGCTTTCAAAGCGCTGCTGGGGCTGGTCTGCCCACAGTTCTTCCAGGCGGTACTGCTTTCTTGTCTCTTCGGTAAAGATATGAACAACCACTTCCCCAAGATCCAGAAGCACCCATGTACTGCCGGAGGTTCCTTCTCTGCTCTTGACTTCATAGCCCTGCTTTTCTGCTGCATCCTGTACATAGTCTGCCAGAGCATTTGCCTGGCGCACATTGGCAGCTGTGGCAATGACAAATGCATCCGTATATGGAGATACGGCTCTCATATCCACTGTGACGATATCTTTTGCCAGCTTATCGCTCAGCGTTTTTACTGTTAAATCCAAAAGCTCAGACATCCAAGCCCTCCTTTTCTTCCCTGTATGCCTTTGATTCCTGCATGATTAATGCCGCAGCCTGATCCAGATCCTGCAGGGCAAGATTCATTTCCTTTGTTGTGTCATAGCCGCGTCCCGGCTCAATCTTATCAGCAATGTAAAGCACCTTATCCAGATCACTCTGACCATCTCCCAGGGTGTGGTGGGCAATGGCATGCAGGATACGCTCATCATGCATATCAAGCTGCTGACGGCAGAAAACGACGGCCGTATAGCTGTGCCAGATCTTCGGTGACAGTTTCAGCCATTCCGGCATATCTCTGGCAATGACCTTTCTGCTTTTCTCATCGGGCCAAGCCTTTGTCACATCGTGCAGCAGCCCTGATTTATAGGCTTCCAGAGGATCCATATGATGGGCTATAGCAATCGTTCTGGCCGTTTTGGCTACACCAAGGGAATGTGTATAGCGGTGCGGCTTGCAGTTGGCTCTGGCTACACAGTCATAGTACCAGCCGTTATCATTCATCATCTGCCTCACAGCTTTTGGTGAACGGAAGAAATCACCGGCACGCACCCTGGCTTCCTCTTTTTCGGCATCCTCAAAGGAATATGCTTTGTCATCCTTGCATACCTGATCACACAGTTCCATGTGGCGGTATGGTGCAATGGCCGTTTCCAGCATCTTTCTTCTTTCTGCCATGGTGCATATGCCATTGCCAAACGGCACCAGGTACAGTGTGGAAAGACTATGCTTTTTGATCAGATGCTTGGCATAGTCAAGCTCAGAAGACGTGATGGGATCAAAGGGACAGATCAGTACGGCTTTCTTCATGGCAGCAGAATCACCGGCTCCTTTGCCTTCTTATACAGAATGATCGTACGGCCGATGATCTGCACAACCTCACTTTTTGTGTGCATGGCAAGATCAAAAGCAAGTTCCTTCAGATCATCATTCGGACATGTCTTCAATACACTGATCTTGACAAGTTCTCTTGCCTTCAGGGCATTGGCAACCGTATCAATCAATGTATCACTGAGGCCATCTTTGCCAATCTGAAAGATTGCCCGTTCTGTCTGCGCCAGAGAGCGCAGATAGGATTTCTGTTTTCCATTCAGCATCTTCTTACAGCATCGCCTTTCTAAACGTTACACTCACATCATCTGGGGCCATGACTCTTACACCGTCCATCTGTCCGGATACACACATCCAGCCAAGCCCGCCGATCACAGCATCCATTTTTGCCATATGCTTGCCCGCAGACACCGTGCGGAATTTTTTCTGCAGCGGCACCGGCACAAACAATTCGCCATAGTGCTTTTCAAACAGTTCCTGGGCATGGTCTGCCTTGCAGCGGTGGATGCTCAGACTGTCCGACAGATAGAATACCGCAGAGGCATGGTCACAGCCAAGTACATCAAAGCGGGCAAGGCCGCCGATGATGAACGACTGGTCTTTATTAACCTGATAGATCTGCGGCTTGATGGTTCTCGCCGGCAGCACGGTCTTGAGATCTTCTTCTTTAACATCCATCAGAATACTGCCGGTGATTTCAATACCGGGTGTATCGATGTAGGTATGTCCATCTATTTCCAGCTGGTTGAAATCCAGGGTTGTGCCAGGATACCGGGAACTGGTCAGCAGTGTTTTGCCAAGCATGCTGTTAAGCAGCGTGCTCTTGCCGGCATTGGCTCTGCCCATGACAACGACATCACGGCCATGGGCATACATATTCACAGCATCCTTGATTTCCTGCACCCCTTCGCCATGCAGGCGTGAAGTCAGAATCAGCCCCTTGATATGAATGCCCTCTTCCTTCAGTCTGGCAAAGACAAAGCGGGCAATCTTTTCATGATTGAGTGTATCCGGCAGAATATCCCGCTTGGCCGCCACCATGATGATGTCATCTGTATTGATGCGCCTGTTCAATGATGGAATCAGGCTGGCTTCAAAGTCAAACAGATCCACCACCCAAAGGACGAGTGCATTCATGGACGCAATACGGTCCAGTACCGTATCAGGATCAATGCCTTTGCGCATGGAAACGGTCAGGTCATCGTAATGCATCAGACGGAAACAGCGCTGACAGTATTCACTGTCTTTTTTCGGGGTATAGCCCGGGGCGGATGGGTCATCATACTGCAGTGTGATGCCGCATCCCTTACAATTTGCCATAATATTCTCCTTTATGTGGAATGTGATGATCCAGATGCTGCAGAACTTCTGCCATCATCCGGTTCATTCTGCCAAAAATATGATCTTTTTCAGACAGTGGGTCGACCAGAATAGTCATCATTCCCATGTGATTACCGCCAAAGATATCTGTCAGGATCTGATCACCAATCACAGCTGTCTCCTGTGGTGTGCAGCCATACCGGCGCAATACCCGCCTGAACCCCTGCGGCAGAGGTTTCAGTGAAAAAGGATAGCAGGCAATGTGCAGCTGTTCACAGCGGCTGCGGGTGATCTTTGACACATTGTTGGAAACAACGACCGGCATGATTCCTTCTTTGCGCAAGGCATCAATGAAACGGTGTGCCTGTACCGGCACAACCATTTCACAGGATGGAATCAGCGTATTATCCATATCCAGCACAGCCAGACGGATCCCGCGTGCTTTGAGCCTTGCAGGGTCAATGCTGTTCATATTCTGAATATAGAAATCCGGCCGAAACTGGTTACCCATTATTGACTCCGTCATCAAACAGGCTGATCTTCTCCACATCATCATGGACATCCTGTTGTTCCCCTTCAGGATAATCGATGATGCGGCACTCTTCAATTCCTTTTTGAATCAGGAAGCCCGGATGCAGGTCTGCAGTCTGGCTGAAACCAGTATCATTCTTTTTCAGCGGAATCTCTGATGCGGGTATCACATGTTCCTCAGGATCCAGGAACGTGATCGTACTGCCGGCATCCACAGCCATATCACGATACAGCACAGAAGGATTGCTCTTGTTCTTTTTACAGATCAGGCTGCCGCGGGCAGGTCTTGAAAGCTCAGCAATTTCTTCTGTTTTGATACGCTTGAGGCCGCCGGTTGTACTGGCAAACAGCACCGTATGGCTGCCGGGATGGATGACACATCCAAAGGCAAGCCCGTCTTTCTGGCCAAAGGACATCGCCTTGACACCCTTGCTGCGGATGCCGGTAGATGGAATCTGGTCAATGCTGAACTGATAGGCATAGCCCTGTTTTGATACCATCGCCAGATGATCGCCTTCATAGACACAGAAGGCATCCAGCAGCTGGCTTTCTGAACCAATGTTCATACATGGCATCACTTTGGAATTGCGCTCCACCTTGAACAGGGAAACCGGTGTCTTCTTGACATAGCCGCCGCTGGAAATGGTAACAATGGAAGCATAGGTATGGAAGTCTTTGACAAGGATCGCAGCAATGATCTTGTCATCTCCTTCAATGCGGACCACCTTGTTCAGGTGCATGCCGATATCCTTCCATCTGCCCTCTTCAATCTGCCATACCGGCAGGCAGGCATAGTTGCCATGGCTTGTGAACAGCAGCAGTGTATCAACCGTATCACACTGCAGGCTGCCAATCAGCATGTCGCCTTCCTTCAGGCCGGTCGGCTGATCCTGTACAGCCCGGTAAGAGCGCAGCGATACACGCTTGATATAGGAATCTCTTGAAACTGTCACAACAACCGTCTCATTGGCAATCATGGAAGTCTTATCAATGACAAGCTGGGATACTTCATCTTCAATGACAGTACGCCTTGGATCATCATATTCTTTCTTCACCTGGCGCAGTTCTCTGACAATCACGGCATTGAGCATTGCCGGATTCTCAATGATAGCTTTGGTATCCTCAATCTGGTTGACAAGCTCGGCAAACTCCTGGCGCAGCTGCACAATATCTGTATTGCTCAGTCTGTACAGACGCAATGACACAATGGCTTCGGCCTGAGGCTCATCAAAGCCAAAGGAAGCCATCAGGTTCTTTTTGGCATCTGCCTTGTCACGGGAAGCACGGATGATGCGGATGATCTCATCCAGGATGGACACTGCTTTCATCAGTCCTTCAATGATATGGCATCTTGCTTCCATGCGGTTCAGCTCATAGTGAGAGCGCCGCAGCACTACTTCCCTTCGGAAGGCAATGAAGGCATCCAGCAGGCCGATCAGGCCGACCTGTACCGGCCGTTTGTCAATGATGGCAACATTGTTATAGGAGTAATAAATCTGCAGATCTGTATTCTTGTACAGATAGTTCAGTACCATTTCGGCATCGACATCCTTGCTGACATCAATCACGATGCGCAGGCCATTGCGGTCAGATTCATCACGGACATCCATGATGCCGTCAATCTCTCTGGACAGACGGATTTCATCCATCTTTTTGACAAGCTGTGCCTTGATGACCTCATACGGGATCTCAGTGATGATGATCTGCTGACATGTTCTGGCATCAACGATCTGGCATTTGCCGCGCACCACGATTCTGCCTCTGCCGGTCGCAAAGGCTTCCCGGATGCCCTTGGCCCCCTGGACAATGCCGCCGGTAGGAAAATCAGGACCTGGAATAATCTCAAGCAGATCATCCAGTGTACAGTCCGGATTGTTCAGGCGGTAAATCGTGGCATCCACGACTTCACCAAGATTGTGCGGCGGCATGTTGGTGGCATAGCCGGCTGCAATGCCGGTAGCACCATTGACCAACATGACCGGAAACGGCACTGGCAGTACCGTCGGTTCATTCTCGGTATCATCAAAGTTCGGCGCCATTTCCACGGTGTCCTTGTCCAGATCATCTTCCATGACCTGGGTGACCTTGGCAAGGCGCACTTCGGTATAACGCATGGCAGCGGCGGGGTCATCATCGATGGAGCCGTTGTTGCCATGCATATCAATTAACGGCAGACGCACCTTCCAGTCCTGTGACATACGAACCATGGCATCATAGACCGATGTATCGCCATGGGGATGGTAATTACCAATGACAAGACCAACCGTCTTGGCGGACTTGCGGTAGGCATGATCCCACGTATTGCCATCATGGTACATGGCATACAGAATACGCCGCTGCACCGGTTTTAAACCATCTCTGGCATCCGGCAGAGCACGTTCCTGAATGATGTATTTGGCATAGCGGCCAAACCCGCTGCCCATGATATCTTCAAGCAGTTCCGGAATGTATTTGGTCTTGTCTTCTATTTTTTTCTTCTTTGCCATTATTCCTCCACCTTGAAGTTATCTTCCAGCGTAAACGAAATATTGTCCTCAATCCATTTGCGGCGTTTCTCTGCCTTGTCACCCATCAGCACGGAAACCCGCTTGTCTGCCATGGAATTGTCATCAATGCCAACCCGGATTAAGGTTCTGCTTTCAGGATCCATGGTTGTCTCCCACAGCTGGGTTGCATTCATTTCACCAAGTCCCTTGTACCGCTGGATTTCACACTTGCCAAGCTTTTTGCGCAAAGCATCCAGCTCATCATCACTGTAGCAGTAAGTGCTTTGTTTGCCCTTTGTGACTTTATACAGGGGCGGCAGGGCAATGTATACCATGCCATGCTCAACCAATGGCCGCATATAGCGGTAAAAGAATGTCAGCAGCAGGATCTGGATATGAGAGCCGTCATCATCCGCATCGGTCATGATAATGACCTTGTTGTAGTTGCTCTCCTGCCAGTCAAAGTCTGCTCCGACCCCGGCGCCAAGTGTATAGATCAGGGTGTTAAGCTCTTCATTTTTCTCAATATCCTGCATGGTGCATTTCTCTGTGTTCAAGACCTTTCCACGCAGCGGCAGAATCGCCTGATAGCGGGAATCTCTGCCCTGTTTGGCAGAGCCGCCGGCGGAATCACCCTCAACCAGGAAAAGCTCCTTGATGGAAGCATCCTTTGTCTGGGCTGGTGCCAGCTTGCCGGAGAGCACTCTTTCCTGGCGGGAGGAACGCTTCCCCTTTCTGGCATCATCACGGGCCTTGCGGGCTGCCTCTCTTGCCTGGGCTGCTTTCATCATCTTGCGCACCAGCATGTCAGACTGGCTGCGGTTTTCTTCCAGCCAGAAAGCAAGCTTGGCGGAAACGACATCATCGACAGCACTCTTGGCCTGCGGGGTACCAAGTCTTCCCTTGGTCTGTCCTTCAAACTGCAGGATTTCTTCCGGAATAGAAACAGAAAGAATCGTGGTCAGGCCTTCCCGCACATCCGATCCTTCCAAGTTCTTGTCACGTTCTTTTAACAGACCGTATTTTCTGGCAAAGTCATTGACTGCCTTGGTGAAAGCTGTCTTGAAGCCGACTTCGTGTGTGCCGCCATCCGGTGTGCGCACAAGGTTGACAAAGGAATAGGTATTTTCCTGATAGCCGTCATTGTACTGAAAAGCCACATCCACATGGATGCCCTGAGAATCACCGGAAAATTTCACCGGCGGCATGAGCACTTCCTTGTCTTCGTGCAGATAATCCAGGAAGGAGATCAGGCCATCCTGGTAGCAGAATACTTCTTTGGCTTCTCGATGAGGGCGCTTGTCTTCCACTTCGATCGTGATCCCGGATAAAAGAAAAGCTTCTTCTCTTGCTCTTTCCGCCACAACATCAAACTTGAAGTCTACGGTCTGAAAGATGGTGGGATCCGGTTTGAAGCGCACAATGGAGCCAGTGCGTTTTGTCTTGCCAAGTTTTTCCAATGGTCCTACTACAGAGCCGCCTTTTGAGAATTTCATGCGGACAAGCTGGCCGTCATGGGCAACTTCTACCGTGAGCCATTCACTGAGGGCATTAACGACGGAGGCACCGACGCCATGCAGGCCGCCGGCTGTTTTATAGCCGCCCTGGCTGGTGAATTTTCCGCCGGCATGGAGCACAGTAAAAATAACTTCAAGGGTGTTTTTTCCGCTGGGATGGGTGCCGATCGGCATGCCGCGGCCCTCATCTGCCACCGTGCAGGAGCCATCCTGCTCCAGTGTAATCGTAATCTTTTTGCCATAGCCGTTGATTGCTTCATCGACGGCATTATCTACAATTTCCCAGATCAGGTGATGAAGGCCATGGCCATCCGTAGAGCCAATATACATGCCTGGGCGCCTTCTGACCGGCTCCAGGCCTGTCAGAATCTGTATGCTGTCATCTTCGTATTTTCCTGTCATATCTTCCTCACTTCAAACATATGGATTGTATCACGCTGCCTGTTTTGACAATGTCATTATCATACCACGGTGCATGATCGAACACAGAATGAATCCCAGAGTCACACCAGTATGATAAAATGTACGTCGGAGGTCGCAATATGAAAGTATTTCTTGTCATACTCATCAGCTACCTGTTCGGCTCGATCCCCTGGGGCCTTGTCATCGGCAAAGTATTTTATCACAAAGATATCCGAAAGGAAGGCTCCGGCAATATCGGCGGCACAAATGCGGGCCGTGTGCTTGGTAAGCCGGCAGCCATCTCGGTCACCCTGCTGGATGCCTTCAAAGCATTTATTTCCATGTGGATTGCCAGCATGATTGATCCTGATGCCATTCTGCTGGCAGGACTTGCTTGCGCGATCGGACACTGTTTCCCTGTCTTTGCCCAGTTCAAGGGCGGCAAGGCCGTCGCAACTGCCTATGGTTATTTCCTTGGCATCACCGTTTTCATCACCCATTCCTGGTTCTGGAATTTCTTCTGGCCGATCATTCTGTTCTTTGCCATCCTGTATTTTACCAGGATTGTTTCCATTTCTTCGATTTCAGCAGTCGGTATTGAAACCATCACAAGTCTGATTGTCAACCGCAGCAATCTGCAGGTCTTTGTATGCCTGCTGATTCTCTGGGCGCTGATTACATATCGTCATAAAGCAAATCTGATCCGTATTAAAAATGGCACGGAAAGCCATATCAAATGGATGGGTGAGCGCCATGGGAACCGTTGAAGAATTTACACTGGATATTGCTCCTTTTACGCAGTCACCCCGTAAGATCTGGGTGTATCTGCCCGCTTCCTATGCAGCATCGCACAAGAAGTATCCGGTTCTGTATATGTTTGACGGCCACAATCTGTTCTATGATGAAGTGGCGACCTATGGCAAATGCTGGGGTATCCGAGAATACCTCGATAAATCCGGACTGGATCTGATTGTCGTTGGTCAGGACTGCAATCACATTGGCAATGGCCGCATGGATGAATACTGTCCTTTCAAGCCAGTGAAGATCAAAGGCTGGGAAGATACACAGAAAAAAGGTGACATCACTGCAGAGTGGTTTGTGAATGTCCTCAAGCCTGCCATTGAGAAGCGTTATCGAGTACGCACTGATAGGAATCATATCGGCATCGGCGGCTCTTCCATGGGCGGTCTGATGGCCGATTACATGGCAGCCCGTTATTCTGATGTGTATGGTAAGTTTGCCTGTATCTCTCCGGCAACCGAGTTTGCCTATAAGCGCTGTCTATCTTTGATCCAAACTTCAAAGATCAATCCAAAGACGCGTATTTACCGCTCCTTTGGCGCGGAAGAGGTCAAAAGCAGAAAGACGGAGATGAAGATGATCTCAAGGCTGATGGATCTTTCCAATGCCTTCAGTGATCATGGCTGTCTTGTCCATAACCGCATCATTGTCAATGGCGGCCATAATGAAGCCACCTGGGAATCCATTGTCCCGGAGATGATTGCCTTCCTGTTTCCTGAGCTGAATGCCTGATGGCATTCTTTTTTTATCCCAGCAGAATGCCTAGCATGATCAGATACTGGGCAGGCACATAGGTTTCCATGACGCCATGGATATGGGGATTGCCAAAGCGCTCCCAGGCCACCAGGGTATCCGAGAGAACAAAGATCAAAGAGCCCGCAAAGGAAAGTGCATATGCAAAAACAGGATGTACACTGAGAGCGCAAAGTGCACTGAATGACATGAATGCAATTACACAGAGATATACAAGGCATGACAGATAGAGCTTCTTTTCCATCTTCGGCCAAAGTGCATGCATGACGATGCATGCATACAGTACATACAGGGCCAGAGCTGAAAATATCAAAGGATGAACATGGTAAGGACGGATGGCATGCAGGAAGTGAATGCTGTAAAAGACATGGCCAAGCAGAAAGGAAATAAGGCCGATGACAAAGTGGGGATCATCCTCCTTTAATAGAAACAGATCACCAAGCCATCCTGCCCCCAGGCCGGCCAGCAGGAAAAAATCCAGTGTGTGATTCTGTCTGATGCAGAACAGAATGTAAATCAGGGAAATACATGGCATCAGCAGTCCCTTGGACCAGCGGCGTAAACCATGGTACTTATAATACAGATCCAGCATCCAGAAGATGCACAGAGCAATGTGTGCAGTGATCAATCCAATAGCCAACATAAAAAGGACAGTTCTCCTGTCCTTTATTATAGCCGATAACGCTTATTGTTTTTCAGGTTCAGTCCTAATTCCTGTTGATAGTTGCACTCAGAAGTCATGAGAATTTCCTGCTGGCATCCATGATCTTCAGGAAGAAATATTCATCATCTGGATAGCCGTATCCTTTGCGTCTCAATGTTTTTATCATCTGGTTGGTTCCTTCAACTTTGCCGGATGAGATATGGACTCTTGCATGAGAGATAATTCCTTTCATGTGTTCCTCCAGCAGCTTGGCAAACCACATGAAATGCTTGTTCTCTGTTGCTTTGCAGGTGCGTATGATCCGGTTAATATGAATCTTCATGCCTCTTTCAGTA
>NZ_JAZHUW010000054.1:0-12373 GCF_036453465.1 Lactimicrobium sp. | reverse complement strand
TGAGAAAGGATCCATTGTGTACGTCGATGGTGCCACCTGTTACAACGATCTGGCAAATACAGCAGAGTGCAAGGTAAAGCATCTGGTCGGACATGAAAGCTATAACAAAGTTGAGCATCTGAACACAGTGAATTCCATTCATTCAATGATCAAGAGGATCTATGCCTACTACCGTGGGGTAGCCACCAAGTATCTGAACAGATACATGGCTTTGTTTATCTTCATGAGAAGGCTGAAAGAAATGGGCAGCAGTGAAAAATCAGAGAAACTGATAGGCACAATCAAGTGGTTTCACTGCCACATCACCAGGAAGAGTTTAAAGGAAGAGCATTTATTCACTGTTCATGCGGAAAATTAAGAAGCTTCTACCCAAGTGGGTTAATTAAACGTTTTCTTTTTGTGAAAGAGAATATCAGAACGTTAGATAGCTAACTACAAATAATGATAGACTTTTAGTGATCAGTTGACTTACAATACTGTTCGCAGTCTTTGTGGGGAATTGATTGATGATTCTGATCCCCGCTTTTTCTTTAGGAAGAGGCGGCTGTATGATGTATTTATATAGGGAAAGGAGTATTTATGCTTAAAACACTGCTGAAAAGTCTGCGTGAGTACAAGCGGGCAACCATCCTGACGCCGATCTATGTCACGGGTGAAGTGGTATGTGAAGCCATGATTCCGTATCTGATTGCCATGCTTGTCAATGACATCAAGGCCGGTGCCGGTCTGAGTGTGATCATGGGCTATGCCTGGAAGATGCTGCTGCTGGCCTTTGCGTCACTGGCCTGCGGCTGGCTGGCCGGTGTCTATTGTGCTGACAGTGCCTGTGGCTTTGCCAAAAACCTGCGCCATGATGTGTTCTACAACATCCAGGGTTTCTCATTTGCCAACATTGACCAGTTTTCACCGGCATCGCTTGTGACAAGACTTACGACAGATATCAATAACGTACAGATGTCATTCATGATGATTATCCGTACCGCTGTCCGGGCCCCGATGAATCTGATTTTCTCCTTCATCATGGCCTATGTGATGGGCGGCAAGATGGCTTTTATCTTCCTGATTGTCATACCGTTCCTTGGCGTCGGCCTGTATATTGTGGCTAAAGCTGCCATGCCGTTGTTCCGCAAAGGCTTCCCGAAGTATGATGCCCTGAATGAATCGGTGGAAGAGAACGTCACCGGCATTCGGGTAGTGAAGTCCTATGTGCGGGAAGACTATGAAGAAAAGAAGTTTGACCATGCCTCCCAGGAAATTCAGAAGATCTTTACCAAGGCAGAGCGCATTCTTGCCTGGAACAACCCGCTGATGCAGTTTGCTATTTATGGGGTCATGCTGTTTGTGCTGTCCATTGGTTCCAGAACTGTCATTGTTTCCCATGGTCAGGCATTTGATGTCGGCCAGCTGTCAACGATGCTGACATACTCCTTCCAGATTCTTGTTTCCCTGATGATGCTGTCCATGATCTTTGTCATGATCACCTTCTCTGCCGAGAGTGCCGAGCGTATTGCTGAAGTGCTCAAGGCTAAGAGCACACTGACATCGCCGGAACATCCGGTGATGGAAGTCAAGGATGGCTCGATTGACTTTGACCATGTCGCTTTCAAGTACAATCCGCTGGCGGACCGCCATGTGCTGGATCATATTGACCTGCACATCAAATCCGGTGAAACCATTGGTATCATCGGCGGCACGGGTTCTTCCAAATCCTCTCTGGTTTCATTGATTCCGCGTCTGTATGATGTGACCGAAGGTACGGTCAGAGTGGGCAAGGAAGATGTACGCAACTATGATCTGAAGGTATTGCGTGATTCTGTTGCCATGGTTCTGCAGAAGAACGTATTGTTCTCAGGTACGATTGCGGACAATCTGCGCTGGGGCAATCCGAATGCCACAGATGAAGAGATCAAACAGGCATGTCATCTGGCCTGTGCAGATGAGTTTATCAATCAGTTCCCGGATGGCTACAATACCCGCATTGAGCAGGGCGGCACCAACGTGTCCGGTGGTCAGAAGCAGCGTCTGTGTATTGCCAGAGCACTGCTGAAAAAGCCGAAGATCCTGATCATGGATGATTCGACCAGTGCGGTTGATACAAAGACAGATGCTTTGATCCGCAAGGCAATGAAGGAATATATTCCGGAAACAACCAAGATCATCATTGCCCAGCGTACATCTTCTGTGGAAGATGCAGACCGCATCATTGTCCTGGATGATGGCAAGATCAATGCTATCGGTACTTCTGAAGAACTGTTAAAGACAAACAAGATTTACCAGGAAGTCTATACATCACAGAACAAGGCTGGCACCGAAACAGTGGCAGCTGGTTCCAAGGAGGCTGTGGCAAATGCATAAGAAGAGTGTTGGCCAGACCGTAAAGCGCCTGATTAAGATGGAGTTCAGTTTCTTCC
The DNA here is from genome assembly GCF_036453465.1 of Lactimicrobium sp. NCBI lineage: Bacteria > Bacillati > Bacillota > Erysipelotrichia > Erysipelotrichales > Erysipelotrichaceae > Lactimicrobium > Lactimicrobium sp. Next base: position 9,962 of record NZ_JAZHUW010000054.1, on the reverse strand, counting down.
CGAAACTGCTGCCATTTGTTATCTTTCTGATCGTTGTCAATGCGGTCATTTCCTCCATTCCAAGTATCTTCCAGCAGAAGGTGATTGCCGTTCTGCAAGATGCCTGGACCAATGGTCTGGAATGGAGCCAGGTATCCGGACAGATTCTGCATCTGTGCCTGATTCTTGGCATTCTGTATGCCATTTCCCTGATTGCCGGTTTTGCCTATAACCAGCTGATGGTAGTCATTACCCAGGGATCTCTGCATAAGATGCGGATTACCATGTTCAATCACATGGAGTCTCTGCCGATCCGTTACTTTGATACCAATAAGCATGGCGATATCATGTCGCACTATACCAATGATGCCGATGCTCTGCGGCAGATGATTTCCCAGTCCTTCCCGCAGCTGATGATCAGTGCTATTACTTTGATTACGATTCTTTGCATCATGCTGTATTACAGCATTCCGATGGCACTTGTCATTATCATCGGCTCCATTGTTTCGATCATCATCACCAAAAAGGTCGGCGGCAAGTCGGCCCGCTACTTCATTGCCCAGCAGAAATATGTGGGCAAGACGGAGGGCTTCATTGAAGAGATGATCAATGGCCAGAAGGTCATCAAAGTGTTCAACCATGAAAAGGCTGCCGAAGCAGACTTTGACAAGGTGAATGAGGAACTGTTTGTGGCATCCCGCAATGCCAACAAGTACTCCAATATTCTGATGCCGATTCTGAACAATGTCAGCTACATCATCTATGTGTTTGTGGCAGTGGCCGGCGGTATCTTCATTGAGAAAAATGTCCCGAATTTCTCTATTTCCGGACTGCCGTTCTCCATTGCCGTGGTGGTGCCATTCCTTGGCATGTCCCGTCAGTTTGCCGGCAATATCCAGCAGATTTCACCACAGATCAATGCCATTGTCATGGGCCTTGCCGGTGCTGAGCGTATCTTTGACCTGCTGGATGAGCAGCCGGAACAGGATGAAGGCTATGTCACCCTGGTCAATGCGACGGAAAAGAATGGCGTGCTTGAGGAAACAAATGAGAAGACGGATATGTGGGCCTGGAAACATCCGCATCAGGCCGATGGTTCTGTCACCTACACCCCTTTGAAAGGTGATGTGCGTTTCTTTGATGTGACCTTTGGCTATACACCTGAAAAGACGGTTCTGCATGATATCACCCTGTATGCAAAACCGGGCCAGAAGGTGGCCTTTGTCGGTGCCACCGGTGCCGGCAAGACAACCATCACCAACCTGATCAACCGTTTCTATGACATTCCGGATGGCAAGATCCGCTATGACGGCATCAATATCAATAAGATCCGTAAGTCTGATCTGCGCCGTTCTCTTGGTATTGTTCTGCAGGATACGGTGCTGTTTACCGGTACCGTCATGGACAATATCCGCTATGGCAGACTGGATGCGACCGATGGTGAGTGCATTGCCGCAGCCAAGCTGGCTGGTGCGGATGGCTTTATCCGCCATCTGCCAAAGGGCTATCAGACAATGCTGACAGGAAACGGCACCAATCTGTCCCAGGGACAGTGCCAGCTGCTGGCTATTGCCAGAGCTGCTGTTGCCGATCCGCCGGTCATGATCCTGGATGAAGCAACATCATCCATTGATACACGTACGGAGCAGATCGTACAGCAGGGTATGGACAGACTGATGCAGGGCAGAACGGTATTTGTCATTGCCCACCGTCTTTCCACGGTCAAGAACTCCAATGTTATCATTGTCCTTGACCATGGCCGCATCATTGAACGCGGTACTCATGAAGAACTGCTTGCCCAGAAGGGACAGTATTATCAGCTGTATACTGGTGCTTTTGAGCTTGAATAAGCAGAATTACAAACAGGCAGAGGAAGATTCCCCTGTCTGTTTTTACATATGCAAAAAGAAGGAATTCAGGCTGTGATAACCTGGATTCCTTCTTTGTCTAACTGTGCTTTGATATCTTCAGAAAGTCTGTCATCGGTGATTGCGATTTTGGGCTGATCAGGTATGTGCATGGCAATGGTGACATTGTCTTTGAACTTTTCACTTTCAGTGAGAATGACCATTTCCTGTGCGGACTGGGACATGTCTCTGACAGCCTGACAGCGCATCTGGTCTTTGTTGGAAAAGCCGGTTATGGCATTCCAGCCATCGGTGCCGGCAAAGAAGTAATGTACGCTGTACAGCTGGGCTGCCTGTTTGACCATGGGGCCGACCAGACATTGGGAAGAGGGCTGATAGATGCCTCCCAGCAGGACGGTCTGTACAGGCAGATGGCGGATATAGTCCGCAATGAAGGCAGAGTTGGTGACGATGGTCACATTCTTCTTTTCTCTGGCAATCGTGGCTGCTAACAGTGCACAGCAGCTGCCGCTTTCAATCATGATCGTATCGCCATCCTGGATGAGATCCGCAGCCTTTCTGGCAATTTTCTGCTTGGCTTCATAGTGATAGGCAAGCCGGCCGTTGATGTTATCCGTGGATAACAGCTGGGCATAGCCATGCACTCTGCGGATCACACCTTTTTCCTCCAGTTCATCCAGATCCTTGCGGATGGTCACCTGAGATACAGCCAGTCTTTCGGACAGTGATACCACTTCCACTTTCTTCTCTCTGGTCAGAATTTCCAGAATCTCTGTCAGACGTTCGTTCTTTTTCATTGCGCATCCTTTCTAAAAGAAGGCATTGATCTCATGATCAAGAAATACCTTCTGATAGTCCTGCAGATCTTCCGCATGCAGGGCTTTGACATTTTCATACGCATATGCCTTGCCAAGCATGGCATACTTGTTTTCACCAAACTGATGAAATGGCAGCAGCTGGCATCTTTGTGCACCAACCTGTTTCAGTGCTTCACAAAGTCCTCTGGCATCATCCAGACTGGCATTGAAGCCGGGAATCACCGGGATTCTTGGCAGTACATCTTTGCCCATGGCAATGGCAGCCTTCATATTGGCAAGAATGTTTTCATTGGATACGCCGGTGTATTGTTTGTGCTTTCTGGCATCATAATGCTTGAGATCCATCAGTACATAATCCACATGGGTGATCACATCCACAAAGGTCTTCTGATCACAGGCACCGGTAGTTTCACAGCATGTATTGATGCCATCTTCATTGGCTGCTTTCAGCAGTTCAATGGCAAAGGCAGGCTGTGCCAGCATTTCCCCACCGGACAGGGTGATGCCGCCATTGCTTTCTTCATAGAAGGGCAGATCCTGCATCACTGTTTTCATGACTTCCCCAACACTCTTTCTTTCACCCTCCAGTGATAAGGCATGGCCCGGACATTCTTTGACGCAGATGCCGCAGCCATCACACAGATCATGGTGGATGCGGATGGATTCACCCTGTAAAAAGACAGCGTTCTTTGGACATGTCTGAAGGCAGTGATGACAGTGCAGACATTCTTTCCGGTCCCAGAGAACCTGTACCTTTGTACTCTGGCTTTCCGGATTGGCACACCAGGCACAGTGCAGCGGGCAGCCTTTTACAAAGACAACCGTGCGGATACCTGGTCCATCATTGACACTGAATTTCTGAATGTTGAAGACAACTCCTGTTTTACTGCGGTCAGCCGACATATCTGATCTCCTGTTTCTTATAAAATCCTAACATAGATATCTTTTTATTCAAATAAAATATTACGAATGAAAGTTATTATGATTTACCTTGAAAATATCATTGACTGAATATGCAGAATCAGCTACCATATATCTGCGTACAAAATAATAAATAGTTTCATATGAAACTATAGAGGAGGCAGGTATGGAAAACAGTGAACATTTCGGCAGACTGACAGACCGCATGCAGGCATTTCGTGAGGAAGTGCTGGATGAAAAGCCGTATATCGATGCCGAAAGAGCGATTCTGGCTACGCAGGCTTACAAAGAGAACCAGAATCAGCCGCGGGTGATGATGCGTGCTTTGATGCTGAAAAAGATTCTTGAGAATATGACAATTTATATCGAGGATAAAACGCTGCTGGCTGGCAACCAGGCATCCAAGAACCGCAATGCACCGATCTTTCCGGAATATACGATGCAGTTTGTGATAGATGAGCTGGATCTGTTTGAAAAGCGGGATGGGGATGTTTTCTATATTACCGAAAAGACAAAGCAGCAGCTGCGTGAGATTGCACCGTTCTGGCAGAATAACAATCTGCGTGCCCGTGGAGAAGCCTTACTGCCGGATGAAGTGAGTGTGTTTATGGAGACCGGTGTGTTTGGCATGGAGGGTAAGCTCAATGCCGGCGATGCCCATCTGGCTGTCAATTATCAGAGACTGCTGAAAGAGGGATTGAAAGGATATGAAGATCGGGCAAGAAAGCTGCAGGCTGCACTTGATCTGACGGATCCGGATGCCATTGATAAAAATGTGTTTTATAAAGCAGTTCTGATTGCCATTGATGCCGTGCATGGCTTTGCTTTGCGCTACAGCAGACTTGCCAAAGAAATGGCTGTAAAGGAAAGCGATCCCTCCCGTAAAAAAGAACTGGAACAGATGAGTGCAATCTGTGCAAAGGTTCCCTATGAGCCGGCTTCTTCGTTCTGGGAAGCCGTGCAGTCTGTCTGGTTTATCCAGCTTGTTCTGCAGATTGAATCCAACGGACATTCTTTGAGCTATGGCCGTTTTGATCAGTACATGTATCCGTATTTCATGCATGATCTTCAGAATGAGCGGATGACAAAGGCACAGGCACTGGAACTGCTGACCTGCCTCTGGATCAAGACACTGACAATCAATAAGGTACGCTCTCAGGCCCATACCCTTTCTTCAGCTGGTTCGCCGATGTATCAGAATGTGACGATCGGCGGTCAGACAGTGGATCATAAGGATGCCGTCAATGAACTGAGCTTCCTCGTATTGCAGTCAGTGGCTCAGACACGTCTCACCCAGCCTAACCTCACGGTCAGATGGCATCACAATCTGAACAAGAAGTTCATGGATGAATGTATTGAAGTCATGCGGCTTGGCTTTGGTATGCCTGCTTTGAACAATGATGAAGTGATCATTCCTTCCTTCATCAAATGGGGTGTTAAGGAAGAAGATGCGTATAACTATTCGGCCATCGGCTGTGTGGAAACGGCAGTGCCAGGCAAGTGGGGATACCGCTGCACGGGGATGAGCTATATCAACTTCCCGCGTGTATTGTTATGTGCGATGAATAATGGCGTGGATCTGACCAGTGGAAAACGGTTTACCAAAGGCTATGGATATTTCAAGGACATGACAAGTTATGAACAGCTGATGGATGCCTGGGATAAGACGGTCCGGGAAATGACACGGTATTCGGTGATTGTGGAAAATGCGATTGATAAGGCAAGTGAGAGAGATGTGCCGGACATCCTGTGTTCTACTTTGACAGATGACTGTCTTGGCCGTGGCAAGACCATCAAAGAAGGCGGTGCTGTCTATGACTTTATCTCCGGCCTGCAGGTAGGCATTGCCAACATGGCAGATTCTCTGGCAGCCATCAAAAAGCTTGTCTTTGAGGAAAAGAAGATCACACCGGCACAGCTGTGGGATGCGATTCTCGACAACTTCTCTTCGCCTGCTTCTCAAAAGATTCAGGATATGCTTCATGATGCGCCGAAGTATGGCAATGATGATGACAGTGTGGATCAGCTTGTGGTGGATGCCTATGATTCCTATCTGGATGAGATCAGAAAGTATCACAATACGCGCTATGGCAGAGGTCCGATCGGCGGGATCCGCTATGGCGGCACTTCTTCCATCTCGGCAAATGTCGGCCAGGGCATGGGTACCTGGGCAACGCCGGATGGCAGAAAGGCATGGGAGCCATTGGCGGAAGGATGCTCACCTGCTCATAATGCGGATAAGAACGGCCCGACGGCTGTGTTCAAGTCGGTTGCCAAGCTGCCAACTGAAAAGATCACCGGCGGTGTACTGCTGAATCAGAAGATGACGCCTTCCATGCTGGCAAAGGCAGAGAACAGACAGAAGCTGGAGATGCTGATCGCCGGATTCTTCAACCGCTTGCATGGCTATCATGTCCAGTACAACATCGTTTCAAGAGAAACGTTGCTGGATGCGCAGGCACATCCGGAAAAGCATAAGGACCTGATCGTACGGGTGGCTGGCTACAGTGCGTTCTTCAATGTATTAAGCAAAAAGACACAGGATGATATTATCGGCAGAACCGAGCAGTCATTGTAAGAGAAAAGAGGCAATGGATATGAAACTGATGATTGATGATGCACATCTTGATGAGATTCAAAGAATTTATGATCTGTATCCGGTGGATGGGGTGACAACCAATCCTTCCATTCTTGCCAAAACAGGAAAAGATCCCCGCACTGTATTAAAAGAAATCCGGGCTTTCATTGGTGAGGATCAGGTTTTGTTTGCCCAGGCTGTGGCATTAAGTGCAGAGGGTATGGTGAAGGATGCTCATATGATCGTGGATCTGATTGGTGAAAAGAATACGGTTGTCAAGATTCCCAGTATTCCAGAGGGCTTCAAGGCCATCCGGATGTTGAAGAAGGAAGGTATTTCAACATGTGGAACGGTTGTCTATACACCGATGCAGGCTTATCTTGCGGCCAAAGCAGGTGCCAGCTATGTGGCACCCTATGTCAACCGTATTGATAACATGGGCTATGACGGTATTGCTGTAACTAAAGAAATCCATGATATTCTCACGAAGAATCACATGGATGACTGCATGGTGCTTGCTGCATCCTTCAAGAATTCTCAGCAGGTCATGGAATTATGTAAATATGGCGTAGGTGCTGCCACAGCAGCGCCATCGGTCATTGACGGCTTTGTTAAAAACGCTGCCATTGATGGTGCTGTTCAGGACTTCATCAATGATTTCCAGAAACTGACAGGCTGCACTGCCATGTCAGATCTGGACTGATAACAGCAAAACTACACTGCACTTCACTGAAAACTACACTCAACTTCACAGTGAACTACACTACTTCATCGAAAAACAGGGGCTTTGTATAATCTGTACGCGGCTCCTGTTTTTCATATTGCATGATGATTGCGCTGCGGTTATTTCTGATGGACCAGTGCATGATTGCTTTGATATTTTGCAGAACGATCACCAGGATGCTCGATCAGAAGCCCAGCTTTGACAAGACGGGCGATTGAGTTTTTCCTGAAATATGTAGACGGCGTGATGCTCAGATATTCAGCAATCTCTTTTATTGTTTTGGCCTGGCGAAAGGTGAAACCAAGAATTGCCAGATCATTTTTACCTGTTGTCAGAATATCACAATAAACTTCTGGAATTCTGTCATTGTTCTGACTGATGGCTCCCTGTTGATATGTCAGATCAGGAAGGGTGAGTGTAAAGGATGAGCCGTCAGCGGAAATATAAGGTTTATGATTCAGATCGGCACTTTGGTAATCTTCTTCAATTTTGTCAAAGCCTGACCCTTTCTTCTCCATATATTTGCAGAGCTCGAGAACAGCACATATGACTTCGTTCCGTCTCCTCGGCACGATGGATGCGATATTTGTTTCGTGCTGCAGATTTCTGACACCCAGAAGCGAGCCGGGAGAAGTTATTTCCAAACGATCTTTGAAGATATTCACTTCCACCTGTGTGCCGGAGATGAAATAATTGCGGTGCCCGACGGCATTGACAATGCCTTCTGTAACGGATCTTTCCGGATAGGAATAATATGCAACCCGGGTCGTGGATTCTTTGCGGAATCCATTTACAGAATGATCCATTACAAAGGCTATGGCATCATGAATAATGTCAAGCAGATTTCCTTTCAGCTCCTGATGGGCAAGAACGATATCACTGCCTTTTGTATATTGCGGCCAGAAGGTACATACGGTTTCTGTATCCTGGCGGCTGTAATTGTCTTTAAAAAGCAGTGCACCGCGGGAAAGATGTTTATCCTGTGACATGAAGCCAATGGAAATCAACTGCTTTTCACTGATGGTCCATTTACGTTCTTTAACCAGAGACAGCAGCTTACTGAAATCTTCAGGGTGATATATTTCATCCGTAAAAGATTGATCAAAGGGAATTTGCTCACTCATCAGTACCAGATCCCGGATCTGCTCAGGTGATGCTGTCTGGGTCTGGCCGTAATTACGGATATAAATACCAAGAAGGCCTTTTTCATGCAGTGCCACTGGAAGATTCTTACCTGGAGAAACACTGATTTCAATGACATAGCGTGTCTGTGCTTCACCACTGACAGGAATAGATCTGATGTCAAGACCGAGTCCCGGTTCTACCTTTTCTTTAACCTGTCGGTAGACCATGCGGATCACCTGATCTGCAGTCAGATGATCCAAGGCACAGATTTTATGCGTTTTATCCTCAACCCCAACGTACAGTTTTCCTCCGTCCGTATTGGCAAAAGCACACAGGGTTTTCAGCCAGCCGATTTCCGCTTGCTTTCCCTTTTCATCCTTTCCTTCTTTGATAATGCCTTTAAACTCTGTATTTTTGTCTTCCAGATTGACCCCGGGAATGAGCTCTTCAATGTACATTGGCATTCACCTCTGATTCAAATTTTAAGGAAAAATAATGATGCAGTAAAGTAAAACTTCACTCAACTTCATTAAAAACTACACTGAACTTCACTGTAAACTACACTAAGCTTCACTAACATCTACACTACTTCACTAAAAAAGAAGCTTTGTGCCATGTGCACAGAGCTCCTGTTTGTCTTAATTGATATTATTGATCTGCTGTTTTGTGACGAGTGGATAGCTTGCCAGTGTATTACCGTCCAGGTTTTTATGGTGCATATTCACGGCTGAAATCTGGCTGTTGTCATAGGTGCGGTAATAGTAGATGCCTTTTTCCATGTTGCAGCAGGAAGAGTAGATGGTGATTTCATACTTGCCATCACCCAGATCACAGCAGCCTCTTTGCTGTTCTACGGAGCCAAGGATGTGGAAGAACTGGCTGACAGAAGAATCTTCATCGTCTGCTGAAACAGAATTCAGCTTGGTGAAAGCTACTTTGACAAAGCGGCTTCCGGAGGAAAGATCACCCGGCAGGCCGATGCCGCCCATGCCGCGGCTGTATTCATCCAGATTGATCTTACCAAAGGCGGATGGATGAGAAGCGGCGGATACATTTCTGTAATCATTGAGGCGGAACAGCTGCTTGTCAAACGTCGGGTTGTTGGTCATGACACCAACCGGATTGTCATAGACATGCAGGCCGTCTTTAGTGGATTCGACAACAATCGAACGATTGAAATCTGTGATCATCCAGTGCAATGGTGTAATCGGCAGTTCTTTGGAGAAAGGTATGTTGACAAGACGGATCTTGTTAAGAAGTGCTTCTGCCTCTGTGACATCTTTGCACTGTCCCAGAATCCAGGGGATGAATTCAAATGGCGAAATCTCATCTTTGCCATCATGAACAGGTTCCGGGAAATAACCGTTGCCAGCAAAGTTCAGCCCGGCCATGGAGAGACCGTCTTCATTGGTGGCATCGTAATACAAGGGATAGCCGTTGCAGACAAAAGCCATGCCGATCAGTGCCTTATGGGCTGTCAATATCTCTTTGGTACGGAATGGCAGCGGGAAATTGCGCGGTGTAATGGTGACAGACTCCTGATAAGAAAACTCAAGATCAAGGTTTCTGCCAAAGTAATGATCTTTTGTATGATATGTTGCACATGTGCACATAACGTTTGCCTCCTTCATAGAATGCACAGCATCTTCCTATATTATAGTACACTGCAATCAGATAGATAATATCGTTACAGATGATACGAAAAAGATATAATCTTAACTTCCAGAAAAATTATCCCTCACATTGAGATTGGCAGATTCTGAGAGTGAATTTCTCCAGTATTTATCGAAGAAATTCACTCTTTTTTTATGCTCTGGTGGTATAATACTAGTGGGATAATTATACCACCAGCGAGGCTGCTATGTATCTTAATTCAAGAGTTAAAATTCCTTCTGATAAGGGTAAAATTTCTATTAAATCTGTTCGCGGTTATCAGTATGTTTACTATC
>NZ_JAZHUW010000053.1:0-12383 GCF_036453465.1 Lactimicrobium sp. | reverse complement strand
TGTATGGCATCAGCGAACAGAGCTATGCCCGCGAGATCAAAAAGATCTGTCAGAGAATCAGGTGATTTTCTCAGTTAGTTATAAAATCCATGAAGTTAACGTTATATTAAAGGGCAGATTACGGATTCAGACCAAAAGTACTATGTCTTTATCGATGAGGCTCAATACGCTATTTCAAAAAAGGAAATGAAAAATCCAGATGAGCCGATCCGGCTATATGGGGTTCTGAATTCACTCCTTCGCCGTAAGAATGTGGATGTTTATATCACTGGCAGCAACTCAAAATTTCTATCTTCTGACATCATGATGGAATTTCGCGGACGAGGGGATGAAATACATATCGCTCCGCTATCCTTTGCCGAGTATTATCCGGCCAGTCAGAAGGAAAAATCTGATGCATGGAAAGATTATTTGTTCTATGGCGGACTTCCACATATATTGTCTGAACCGGATGAGACATCAAAAAGCCGTTATCTTGAACGCTTAAACAGAGAAATCTATATTCGCGATCTATGTGAACGCTACGATATCAAAGATGAAAGCAGTCTGGAAACTTTGATGAAGATTCTGGCTTCGGCGATTGGATCGCTCAGCAATGCGCAAAAGATATCGAACACTTTTACCAGCAAGGGAATAAAGGGGATCTCTATGCCAACGATATCCAAATATCTAAGTTACCTTCAAGAAAGTTTTCTCATCCAGAAAGCTGAACGATATGACATCAAGGGGAAAAAATATATCAGTACGCCGGCAAAATACTACTATACGGATCTTGGCTTACGAAATGCTTTGTTGAATTTCAGACAATTTGAGGAGACGTATTTAATGGAAAATGCAATCTATAACGAATTGATTTTCAGAGGATACCGTGTAGATGTAGGACTTGTGGAATCCAGAACGGAGGAAAACGGAAAGCAAATACGCAGGCAGCTGGAAGTGGACTTTGTTGTCAATCAAATGAGCAAAAGATACTATATCCAATCGACATTTGCTATTCCGGATCAGGCAAAAATGGAACAGGAACTGGCATCCTTACTGAAGATCCCGGATTCATTCCGCAAAATAGTCATTACTGGTGGGAATACTCCTGTTTACAGAAATGAAGAGGGTATTACCTTCATGGGAATTTATGATTTTTTATTAAATGAGAATAGTCTGGATCTGTAATCGGAAGGAAGCTGACATAACGAGATTTTTGTGCAGCATGCTGTGTGGGGAAGAAAGCTGACAAAGGAAAGTCTTGCGGAAGCATTTAGAAACGAGAATGCAGAACTCGTAATTATTTGACAGTTTGAATATGCATGAATGCTGGAAAGTCAGTATAAACATAGACTTTCCAGCATTTTATTGTTCTTTTGAAAATGTAGTATGTGGTGTACTGTGGAATTCTTATATGTTGTCATCTTCTTTGGAGACAGGCATAGGCTGAATTTTCTTCTTTTTCCTGACAGTGGTAATTTTTTTCGCGGCTGCAGGGACATCGATCTGGAACAGCAGTTTTAATAGCCAGAACAGGATCACAAAGACAATAATTGGAATGAAGCATGATGTGACAATCATGATGACAAGAGCTTCGATAACACCGTTAATCCAGTTCTTGATTTTCTGAATTGTGACTTTGGCTGTGTTTGCTGCTTTTTCCAACTGGTCTTTTGCCTCATCTGCTGTATCAGAGATGGTATCCACAATCTTGTCCCAGATGTTTTCATCATTTGCAGTTTCTTCATCGGCCTGATCATCTGTATCGTTATTTTCCTGCGTTTCATTGTTGATTTCTTCTTCCAGCTGATCCAGCCTCTGAACTTCTTCGATTTTCTCATTGGCGCTGCTTACATTTTCAATGTGTTTTGAAAGAAAGACACTTGCTGGAATCGTCAGCGAAAGTACGATACCCATTGTGGCAAGTTTGAATGCCAGATTTTTCATGATGGTGCCGTCATTCAGCCATTGATAGATAATGCCAAATATACAGGCAATCGGAATCAGAAACACGAGTGATATATCAATAAAGATACTGGCAAGATATCGCTCGGCAAAGACAGCCGCAAGAACTGTAAGGCAGGGTTTCTGCAGGTTGGTCAGCGTAGCAACTATCGCAGAGCCCATCTGCTTTGGCAGAGCTCCTGCAATCATGGCTGCACCAGTAACAGCCGCATTGATTCCCATTACCTGATTCTTTTTCGTATCCAGGTAATCATAGGTTCCTTTCAGAATCTTGTAGGATGAAAAGAACTTTGCAAAGACAAAGACAGAAAGCAGGGCAATGGCTGCCCATATGATTGACAAGATGATCTTTTTCCTGGCATGTGATGCCATGATAATCTCCTCCCCATCAAACTTGATTGATCAGCTTTCAGTGTAGCACTGCACCTAAGGGAACAGTCAACGAATCTTCTACGCAGCATGTGCTGGGGGATGAAATTGTTTGACAGATTTACCTATGCTTGAATGTCATAAAAAGCGCTTTGCACTTAATAATTATCGTAATTTCGTCATGACTGTGAAAATGTAGTATGTGATTGCTCTGAAACGTCTGCATCTGAATAATCTGCTATGCAAAAGAAGAATATTCAATGCATCTGATTTCTGGAAAAACTATATGTTAATAATGCTATGATGTGAACAGGAGGGCAGTATGAAATACGTGAATTTAGGCAATACGGATATCAAGGTATCCCGGATTGCAGTTGGTGGCATGTCATTTGGCAAACCGTCTGAGGATTTTCATCTCTGGACACTGGATCAGGACAAGACAAAGGAAATGATTGCACATGCTCTGGATCTGGGTGTCAATTTCATTGATACAGCGAATCAGTATTCTCATGGTACAAGTGAGGAATATATCGGCAAAGCTCTGAAGGATCTGGGTGTTGCCCGTGACAAGGTTGTCATTGCCACCAAGGTGTACTTCAACGAGGGACATCTGAGCCGTGAGGCAATCATGCGTGAGATTGATGGCTCTCTTTCCCGCCTGGGCACAGACTATGTAGATCTGTATCAGATTCATCGGTTTGACTATGACACACCGATCGAAGAAACCATGGAAGCTTTAAATGATCTTGTCAAAGCCGGAAAGGTGCGTGCCATTGGTGCTTCGGCCATGTATGGCTATCAGTTCCACAACATGCAGATCTGTGCTGAAAAGCATGGCTGGACATTGTTCTCCACGATGCAGAATCATTACAATCTGCTGTACCGTGAGGATGAGCGCGAACTGATTCCTGTATGCAAGCAGTATGGTGTTTCCCTGATCCCGTATTCACCACTGGCCGGCGGCCATCTGGCACACCCTGGATGGACGATTGATTCCAAGCGCAGTCAGACGGATAAGGTCATCCGGGCAAAGTATGATGCCTATAAGGATAATGACCTGCAGATCATTGGCCGCGTGGAAGAGATGGCAGAGAAATACAATGTCACAATGAGTGAGATTGCCTTGAGCTGGCTGTACAAGAGAGGTGTTGCCGCTCCGATTGTGGGTGCTACCAAGATGAATCACTTTGATGATGCAGTGCGAGCCGTTGACTTTGATCTGAGTGATGAAGACGCAAAGTATCTGGAAGAGCTGTACCAGCCGCATGCATTGACAGGTTTGATTCAGCACAAATAACTGAGAAACAAAAGAAACTTTCCGTAACAGAGAGTTTCTTTTTTCACTGCATATTTACCAGCAGGCAATATTTCCATCGGTGCGTGATTCTGTGGCACCAATCAGTACACCGTTTCCCTTGCGCAGGATGCACTGTCCTCTGCCAAATGGTGTGCGTTCTGTGGCAATCTGAATATCATGCCCCTTTCTTAGCAATGCCTGGGCAGTAGCATTATCAAACTCTGGTTCTAACAGAATCTTATTCTCTCTTGTCCACTGCCATCTTGGAGCATCCAACGCCATCTGTGGATTGAGATGGAAGTCAATCATGTTCATCAGCAGTTGCACATGACCCTGCGGCTGCATGTATCCACCCATGACACCAAACGGTCCCAATGGCTTTCCATCTTTGCACAGGAAGCCCGGAATGATAGTGTGATAGCTCCTTTTATGTGGGGAAAGAACATTGGCATCCTTCTTATTGAGAGAGAAATCTGCACCACGATTCTGCAGGGCAATACCCGTGCCTTCAATGACAATGCCGGAGCCAAAACCCATGTAATTGGACTGAATGAAGGAGACCATATTGCCATCTTTGTCAGCTGTGGCAAGATACACAGTTCCACTCTTTGCCGGTGTCTGTTTTGTATAGATACTGGCATGGTCAGGATCAATGCGCTTTGCATTATGAATGCCATAGTCTTCTTTCAAGAACTCCCTGTAGTCCTGCTTCATTTCCTGTGGATCGGTAATGGCATCCAGACCATCCGCAAAGGCAATCTTCATGGCTTCAATCATGGTGTGAATACTGTTAACATCCCTGTGATCAAAGTGAAACTGGTTCAGAATATTCAGTGCCATCAGGGCTGTGATACCCTGGCCATTGGGCGGCAGTTCAAATACATCATAGACATGGTAATTGACAGATACCGGATCCACCCATGTAACCTGATAATCTTCGAGATCCTTCTTTCTCAGATATCCTCCGTCACGGATACTCTGTGCTTCGATCTTATCCGCAATTTCACCATGATAGAAGGCATCGGTGTTTGTCTCAGCGATCATTCTCAGCGTTTTTGCATGGTCTTTGAGGATAACAAGATCCCCGAACTGCGGTGCTTTGCTATTCTTGGTGAACGTATCAAACCAGGGATCAAATTCATGTCTGCCTTTGAAAAGCTGCTGAAAACGGCTGGCGGCTTTGTTCCACATGTATGCCAGCATCGGGCCTGCCGCATAACCGTTTTCGGCATAGTCAATGGCTGGTGCAAGGTCTTCTTTCAGGGTGAGCTTTCCAAACCGCTTGACCAGCTCACCCCAGCCTTTGACAGCACCCGGTACCATGACGGGTGCCCAGCCATGGACTGGCATCTGTTGATAAGATGACATCTTATCAAGAGAAATATCATAGGGTGAATAACCAGAGGCATTAAGGCCATAGAGCTGATTGTTGTAACAGATGATGGCAAAGGCATCAGCGCCTAAACCGTTGGCAGTTGGTTCACAGACTGTCAGGGCAGCAGCTGTGGCCACTGCGGCGTCAATGGCATTGCCGCCTTTCTGCAGAATGGAAAGACCAGCAGCAGCCGCAGGTGCACTGCCGGTGGCCACCATGCCATGGTTTGCGGTAATGCAGAAACGATTGCCAGCATAGGGCTGATACATGGGATCAAAGTTCATGAGAAATGTCCTTTCTGCGCTTGTTTCATGATAGCGCAAAAAACAGGAGGAATCTGTTTTCTGATTCTTCCTGTTTCCGTCTTTATTCAGTCAGTCAGATCTCCAGCAGCCTTTGCTTTGATACGGCATGTATTGCCGGGATAATACTGCAGTGGTACATCTTCTGCTTCCACGATCTCAACCGTGTCTGGATCAGCACCTGCTTTGATGGCATTTTCTCTGGCTTCTTCCTTGACAATGCCAATAGCCTGCTCTCTTGGTGTCTTATCATAGTCCATCAGTTTTTCACATGTGCCGGCAACTTTGGAGATCGCTGCGCCGATGGCGTTGGCACAGCCGAAGCATTCGGGCTTGATGACGTTTCTAGCTCCATTGAGGGTTTGCGGCAGGATGATGGAGCCGCCGCCGACCAGGATGACATCAACAGGATCACTAGAGATCTTCATGTCATCGATGGCGTCTTCCGCTTTTGCTTTGATGACAGCCATGGCTTTTCTGGCGGTATCTTCGGGGATATCCTTGACTAGTTCTTTTTTGCCGATATCGGCCATGCCAAGCCGTACGGCAATATCAGTGGCTGTCATTGTGCTGCCGCCAAAAACCATGGCTCTTGTAGTGATCTGCCAGCCAACGGAGTCTGGTCCGACTGTGACCGTTCCATCGTCTTTGGTACGGACGATGGATCCACCTCCTAAGCCAATGGAGACGACATCAGGCATACGGAAGTTGGTACGGATGCCGCCGATGGTGACGGCAATACCGGATTCTCTTGGGAAACCGTTCTGGATGACACCGGCATCGGTTGTGGTACCGCCGACATCCAGTACAAGAGCGTTTGTCAGGCTGCTGAGATAGCCGGCTCCGCGAATGGAGTTTGTTGGTCCGCAGGCTACCGTCAGAATCGGATATTTTCTGGCCTGGTCAATGTCCATCAGCGTGCCGTCGTTCTGTGACAGATATGCTTTGGCATTGGTGATGCCTTCCTGCTGCAGACTGTCCAGGAAGCCCTGGGTAAAACGCTTTGCCACATCATACAGAGCCGCATTCAGGATGGCTGCATTCTCTCTTTCAATCAGTCCCATGGAACCGATCTGGCTGGACAGTGTGACATGGACATCATCGCCCATGATTTCATGGCAGAGTTTTTCTGCTTCTTTTTCATGGTCATCACGCACCGTCGCAAAGACACAGCTGATGGCAATGGACTGGATGTGGGCGGCTTTCATGCGTGTAAAGAAGGCTGCCGCCGCATTCCTGTCAAACGGAGCGATCTCTTTGCCATTGTATTCATAGCCGCCCCTGATCATGCAGGCTTCTTCCACCATGTCTTCAAAGCCGGAAGGCCAGTCGGTCATGGGTGGAATGCCAAGGGATGCCGGAGCACCGATACGCAGAATGCCGATCTTTGTCAGGTGTTTTCTTTCGACAATGGCATTGGTGCACTGGGTGGTGCCAAGCATGGCCTGATGGATCCTGGCAGGATCAATGCCGCTGGCTTTGACAGCGTTATGGATGGCACCGGTGATGCCGCTTCTTACATCTTCACTGGTTGGATATTTGATGGAAGCCAGTACGTTTCTGTTTTCATCGAGGATGACGGCATCAGTATTGGTACCGCCGACATCTACGCCAAGTCTGTATTTCATTGTGCCTCCTTTACGCGCTGTTCAAGCGGAATATAGTCTTCATCAATGCCAAATACACGCGGCCCAACCAGTTCAATGCCTTCTTTTGTTCTCCATAACGGATAGCATGGCAGGCCGACCACCAGCACACGTTTGCCGTAACGTACCGCATCGGTGCCGATCGGTGTGAATGTATCCCGGTCGACAATCGTGATCAGATCCGGGGTTGTGGCAAGGAGCTTTCCATCTCTGGCAAACAGATAATTCTCATTCATGAAGGTAACCTGTCCTTTGGAGCCGGTATCTTCTCCCTGCCCATCCAGCATGACATGGCCGAGGTTGAATTTGCCGTTATTTTCTCTTCTGACATCCGTGATCTTGCCCTGGAAGAGGCGGATGGCATGGCATTCCTGCAGGAAGGTTTCCTGGGGATGTTCGCTTTCCTTGGCATTGCGGATGGCCTGACCGAGTTTTTCACTTCTGGTGACGATGCCTTTGACACCATATTTCTTCAGTGTTCTGCCATCCATTGGATACAAAGAACAAGACACGGCACCACCGCAGCTCATGGTGACAGAGCGGGCCAGTTCCTCAGTCCATTTGTTTGTGATGGTTTCAAAGATGACACTGTTTCCTTTTTCATCAACCATGGCCATTGGAGATGCCGAAACACCGCCGATGGTGAAAGTAACCATCTGCAGTTCCGGGAAGGCTCTGCCCATGCCATCTGCATCGACAAAGGGCAGATGCATTCTTGCTGCAGCAGCAATCGGCATCATGCTGTTCAGACCCCCGGCCTCCATGGGCATGAAGGCATAGATCTTCTTGTTAAAGAAGCGGGAGACCATATCAAACAGCTTCTGGAATTCGTTGACACCGATTGCCTTTTCAATCAGGACGGTTGGTGCTCCCATCATGGCAATGGGAACAATCAATGCATCATCGGGAATCTCATCCGGTTCAATGAGGTCAGCAGGCCCGCATTCTTTGACAGCACGCATGGCTATCAGCCTGCCAATATATGGATCACCACCGCCGCCTGAACCCAGCAGCGAGGCGCCGCGGGCAATATCATCAATTTCCTGTAATCCGATCTTTCTCATTTGATTCACCTCTTTGCTGGAAATGGTAGTGAAAACAGGAGGGAAGGGCTATGGCAGAAAGGCAAAAAGAAAATGCCTGTTTTTGTCTTTTGAGACAAAGTCAGGCATTCTGTACAAGCCGTTTGACAGCAGCTGCCTGATACAGAAGAAAGCTGCCGGGATCTTCATTGGCAGGATAGCCAAGAATCTCTGAGATCTGATGCAGGCGGTATTTGATTGTGTTGGAATGGACATGCATCAAAGCACCGGTAGCAGTTGTAGAAAAACTGCCATCCAGGAAGTAGACTGTCAGGGTTTCAATGAGAACAGGTGAAAGGACATCCAGAATGGAAGTGCATTGGCGGATGGCAGCTTCGCCCTGGCGCATCAGCTGGCGGGACAGGCTTCGTTCTGGTCCACTGTGTGCTTGATGTATGTCTCCATCTCCGGGATGTCCATATCTCCGTATTCGATGGTATCCCGCTGTATTTCCAG
The DNA here is from genome assembly GCF_036453465.1 of Lactimicrobium sp. NCBI lineage: Bacteria > Bacillati > Bacillota > Erysipelotrichia > Erysipelotrichales > Erysipelotrichaceae > Lactimicrobium > Lactimicrobium sp. The sequence continues at coordinate 3,912 of NZ_JAZHUW010000053.1, read as the reverse complement.
CATTGTAAGGGTCCTGTTCATCCACGCGCTGGTCTCTTGGATAGTCTTACCTGTAGTAGCTTGAAGCAGCTCTTCACTTTTTGTCAAGAGTGCGTCGGACACTCTGGAATAGACTACCACAAGCAGCGCCGACACTGCCAGGACAATACTAATAACAATTGCCGAAACAAGCTTAGCAGTTATCCCCTTGGCCATGCTGACCTTTTTTCGCAACTCGATTTTCTTGCATACCCTTATTCTCTCCTATCTTTCCCGCAGACTGCTGGCGCAAAAATCACCTTGCTATAATCGAATTTTGTGTATACGCTTTTTTGTGAAAAAATCAACTGCTTTTTCGGGCACCGCGATAAAGAAATCGTGAGCAGCAAGCTATAGCATAAAACCGCAGAAGTGGAGAAGTTATCAAAAAAGCAGGCAGCGCTTTTCACGCCGCCTGCTCGAAGCAAGATCACTTTTGCGTTTCTCCGACGAACGCCCTGTCCCGGAAGCACACGTTCCGGTCGCTGGTGGCGCCAAAGAGCTGGAACATCCCTTTCACCCCGTCGGTGATCCACAAGAAGAGCTTCTCCCCATCGAATTGGAACTTCCAAGTCTGGTAATGGCCTGTTTCCCGCCAGCAGACTGTGAGCAGCAGGGTATCCTGGTCCACCCAGGTGTGGTGGGCAGAGTAGGACCAGGCCCGGGAGCGCTGTTCCGGCCCCCGCAGAGGGCTGTTGCTGGGGATCTCAATGGCAAAGGGCGTCTCCCCGTGCCGATCCGTTACGCAGGAGCTCTTCAGAGACTGGATGCCGTCCACGACAATGACCAGCCGGCTGTTTGCCAGCTGCAGCCGGAGCCGGTGCTGCTCCTGGCTGTCCACTGATTTTAAGAGGTATATCTTGTCCTGCAGCAAGGCCTGCAAATAGGAGGAGCTTGGCTCATACACAGCAGGGGCTTCCCATTGGCAGAGTACCTTTTGCAAATGCTCATAAGCCCAAGCATCCCGGCCCTTTTGGGGATCTGTCAAGTTCGCAAGCAGATATTGTTCCACCAGAGGGAAGACCCGGGTGCCGTCGATTTCTTCCGCTGTGGTGACGATGACCATGTCCTTTTGTGGAAACACCATAATATACTGACCAAAAGCGCCGTCCGCCCGGTAGCTTCCGGGGCTGTTTTCCCAGATCTGATAGCCGTACCGCTGGCCCCAGCCGGCGCAGCCCTGTCCCAGGGTGGGGACGTGGGGAGCGGTGGCCTCATCAATCCACTCCTCCGAAAGGAGCCGCTGGCCATTCCATAGGCCCTTGTTCAGGTAGAGCACTCCCACCTTGCACAGATCCCTGGGGGCGATAAGCAATCCCCAAGCACCGGTGTTTACTTTGCCGTTGACGTCCCAGCTCACGTCGGTGATCCCCAGGGGTTCAAAGAGCTTCTCCCGCAACCACTGAAACAGGCTCTTACCCGTTGCCCGGCTGATGACCTCCGAGAGCATATAGGTGCCGCCGGAGTTGTACACAAAATGTTCCCCCGGCGCGTAAGCCATTTTCCGGGTGAAGAAGATTTCCGGCCAAGGGGTGCCCTCGCTGTTGCACATATCCCCTGCGGTGTCTCGTTCATGGCCGGTACTCATGGTCAGCACATCCCGCAGGGTGATCTCCCTTGCCCGGGGGTCCATGTCCAGGTCTTTACATTCCGGGAAATAGTCCAGCAGATGATCGTTCACATTCACAAGACCCTCCTGCACGGCGAATCCAATGGCTGTGGAGGTGAAGGTCTTGCTCACCGAGTACACCAGCCGCTTATCGCTGGCCCGGAAGGGATAGCGGGCGGCCTCCACCACGGCTTTCCCGTGGCGGATGATGTGGAGCGTGCGCAGCTTGTAGTGGATCTTGTCGCACTCCAGCAGGAAGTTCGCGACGTCGATAGAGGAAATGCCCACGTCCTCCGGTAAGTAGAAACGGTCGAATAGATCTGCCATGTTATTGCACTTCCTTTCTCATCTTGGCCACCTCTTTGTCGGCATCCATCCGGCTGCTGAACAGCACCAGCAAAATACTGCACACCAGGGGGATTCCGGCGTAGCCCACAGTCTCCATCACCTGGGTGAAGGAGGACTGGGCCAGGCCTGCGTTGGCCGCTTGGCCGCTGTAGCCGCCAATGGCCAGCACAGCCGCCACGCCCACGCTGCCCAGGAGCATCCCAAACCGCATGCCGAATTGGGCGATGCTGGTGGAAAGGCCGGAGAGGTCGGTTTTGTTTTTTAAGTTGATGTAGTCAGCCACATCGGCGGTAGCGGTGCCCAGCAGCACGCTAAAGAAAGCGTTGCCAATGCCGTACACCGCATTGCCAATCAAGACGAAGGCCAAGTTGGGGACGAGCATCAAGGCGTAGCCCACCACCTGGAACAAGGAACCCAGCACAAGCACCTTTCGCTTGCCCAGCTTGGCATTGGCAATGGGTACAATGCCAAACAGGCAGCAGAGGATACCAGGCACCAGCTTCGCATAGCTGATCTGGGTCATGTAGCCGGCATTGCCCAGTACGTCCCGCAGGAAGTAGATGGCCATAGAGCCGAAAATCATCCCGGCAAAGTTGTAAGTGAGGAACATACCAAACAGCGGGAGGGCATATTTGCAGCCAAAGACATACTTCAGCTGAGTTTTGACGGGCAGGGAGGAGCGCTTCCGGGCCGCACTGAGCTGCTGGGCGGCTTCGGCCCACACCTCAGGGGTCTCCCGGCAGATAAGGCCGGTGAGGAAGGGCAGAATAAAGCCAATGGAGCAGAAAATCAGGCTCAGACCGAAGTAGCCTTTTTCATAGCCGCCAAAATACATAAGCACCGGCACACCGTAGGCACTAACGATCAAGTTGGAGATCTGCCCCAAAAGGCCGCTCAAGTTCGTGACCTTTGTCCGTTCCACAGAGTTGGAAGTAATCTTGATGAGCAGGGTTGCGGTGGCGACACTCATAACGGCGCCGAACACAGCTACATGGAGCAGATAGTTTACAAACACCCAGATCATACGCCCGGTGGGGCTGAAGCTGGTAGGGGTGTTGAAGATCAGGAACACGGGCAGGGCCACAAAAAATGCGGTGCCCAGGATCCAGGGGCGGGCCTTACCAATCTTGGTGTGAGTCCTGTCAATGAGGAAGCCGCTCAGGCCTTCTGTAACGGCGTTGATGATCCGGGCAGCGGTCATCATGGCGGTGATGAAGCCCATGGAAAGCAGCAGGTTGTCCGTCAAATAGAGGGTGAGGAAGCTGCCCAAAATGCCGGCAATGCAGCTGACTCCGCAGCCGTTGAGGGCAAAGCCGATCAATTGGGACACAGGGAGCTTATCTTGTTTCTTTTCTGTCATTTTTTCAATCCTCCAAGTCAAAGAAATGGGGCAGGCGGTGCGCGCACTCCGCTTGCGGCTATACCGTTAAAATACCACGGGGAGAGTTGAGAAAATATGGCGAAATTGACTGCTCTTTAGGGAGAAATTGACTAATCTTTCCGAAAAAATGGATTTTGGGTAATTTCTTTTCGATAACTTCTAGGGGTACAACCATAGTATTTTCGGAAACATTGGATAAAGCTGCCTTCATCGGCAAAGCCGGTTTCCAGAGCGATTTCCGAGATTTTTTTGGATGTCTGAGCGAGCGGCTGCTCTGCCTGAAGAACCCGGTATTTGGCTAGGTATTGGGAGAAAGTGGCTCCCGTATACTTTTTGAAAAAGCGGCAGAAATACTCTTTCGAGAAGAAAAACTGCTGCGCCATCTGGGCGGTGTTCAGGGGCTCGCTGTAATGGTCATGAATGTAAGCCAGGATCCCCTCCAGCTTTCGAGAGCGTTGTCGAAAACTCTTAGGAGTACAGGCAACGCTCTTTTCTCTGTGCTCCTCATTTCATAATCCCCCCACTTTTTCGCTGTCAACTCTTGACAAAATTTTCA
>NZ_JAZHUW010000052.1:0-12591 GCF_036453465.1 Lactimicrobium sp. | reverse complement strand
TGGCAGGTCGGGATGATGTACCCACAGAGACTTCTTTAATGGCCGTTTCAGGCATGCCAACCTGGGTAAAGGAAGGCAGACCGGATGAGAATGTTAAAATGCCACTCTGGAGCTGTACATCAGAAATTGAATCAATCAGATCATGGGCATCAGCTCGAAGATCTTCTGATCTTGTATCAAGCAATTCTTCCTGAATAAGCGGCTGTGTGTTAACATTCATATGGATCTCCTATTTTGTATGTTTGGTTACACACAATTATACGAGATCCATTTTTATATTCGTATTAAATTCCCATCCTGCATGGCGTTATATCAACAGGTTTTGGGATTGAACCAAAAATATCATACATGATATTCTGCAGACAGGTGAATGAGGCAGACATGCAGTAACTCATATTGTCTGCTGGACGGGGAAATGTATGGATGAATTTGTTACCCAGACAATGTTTGCATTTTGATGGTCAATTATCTTTTCCGTGCCAGAAACAAGAACACGAGGCTGTCTGTTGTATTCAAGGTGATTGCCGTGACCCTGGTCCTGCTGTATATCACAGCTTATCTTTATTTGTTGTCTAAGGGTGAGCTTCATGGCCTGAAAACAGCAGCTCTCTTCTTCATCATTGGCTTGTTTCTGGCGGCATTATGGATGTATTTCACACGAAAAGGAACAGAAGAGAAAATAGAAACAAAATGATCTGGATGTTTTGCGTTGATTGCTGCTACTTCATAGGATCCTGCCTGTCGAAACAGGCAGTGATGATGCGTGGATATTCCTCTTCTTCCGATAGATCATAGACACAGATCACAGCAGGTTCCTGCAGCTTTGGAAGCACTATGCCTTCCGGCCGCATGAGCTCCTGCTTTTTTTCATGGGCTGTTTCGATGGTCAAAAGATATGTAGAACGGTCCGGATTCTGCACACTGCAGTGAAACAGGGAATCATTGTCAAAGTCCAGTACGGGTCCATTGGTGACCTGTACTTTGCCATAGCGGATGGCATCATGGAATTGCTTTGACAGCGTTTTTCCTTCTTCAGCATCGATCCATGTGGTATACCAGCCGGCCATGTTTTCCGGTTTGTGCAGATCCATGCCGGATACCGGCTGAATATGATATCCTTCCAGTACCTTTGCTTTCCAGAGGTACAGTGCTCTCTGGTTATCAGGATACAGAGGATGGGCATTGTTTACGATCTCGAGAAAGTCCACAAGATGCCAGTCATGGATCTGCATGGTCCATGCCATGCCGTTGGAAAAAGGGTAGGGGATAGAACAAGGATGGGCAGGTCCACACAAACCTCCATCTTTATGAATCCTCTGTAACAACAAATCCGCATTGTTCTTTCTGAAATCTTCCCATTCAAAGTATCCGCTGATTCCCTGCGCTAAGAGATGTCCATACCAGGTTGTCACTTCCATGCCCTGCATTGTTTCCATCTGCAGATCGGCACATGTCTTAGCAAATCGTGCATAGCCGGCAGTTGTATTGTGATCCGCCAAAGAGGCAGACGGGATACCATGATCATGCAGGTATTGGGCAAGTTCTTCCGGGGCAAACTTTCCATCGGAGGCAATGGTATGATTGTGCAGTTCAATACGCTTGTACATGTTCTTCCTCCCCGGCAATCGTCAATACAATCGATGTATCATCTTCAATTACGGCAAAGACATTGATGACGATCTTTACCTGTCCTTTGATTGCCTGCATGAATGCTGCGGCCTTGCTGACATCGTCCGCTGTTACCAGCATTTTTTTATTGTTTCCGGGCTTATGGATATTGCAGATGAATTTTTCATCCAGAAACAAGGCAAACTGGATCTCTGTCTTCATGCTGGCAATGGCTTTTAACAGATCTTCTTCACTGGCTTTTCTGCCAAGGTAGGCTTCCAGCTTTTTGGTCAGAAAGGTTCTGTATTTCTGCAGATATGCTTTTGGATCTGCTGGTCGTTCATGGTTATAGGACAGGGTGATTTCCATTTTGCTTAAGGGCTGATCCAGATTGTATTCATAGCTGATTGTGCCCTGATAGTTTTGCGGTATGGTGCTTTGAAATGACAGCAGTTCTTTCATTCCTTTTGTCTCCTTATGCATAAACCAGACATAATATACAAAATCTGTGTGAAGAAGTTTGGTGCATTATTGTTGGATTCATGTAAAAACCAGATATTTTGTACATGAAAATTTTACATTTGCGATAAATATTTAACCGAATCTGATTTTTGCCTTCTGAAAATATTTTACATTCCTCTGGCAAGATGGATGCCGTTGAAAGGGGAGTGACAAATATCCGTATGACATATCTGACTGCTCATGCTGGCAGTGATGGAACCAAAGACAACACACTGCCATCTGTACAGTATGGTCTGGACAGCGGCGCAGATTGTGTGGAAGTGGATGTCCGCAGAAACGATGGCGGAACGCTTGTGCTTTCTCACAATGAAAGCAGCCGGGACAGTGTGCCTCTGGCAGATGCGTTTGCCTGTCTGAAACAGTATCCGGCAAAGAAGATGAACTGTGATCTCAAGACAGAGGGGCTTGAAGAAGCTGTTTATCAGCTGGCTCTTTCATGTGGTGTATCCGATCAGCTGATCTATTCCGGCACCGTGGAACCTGTTGATTTTCAAAGAAACCATCAGAAGTTTGCCAAAGTACAGGTGTACATGAACATTGAAAATCTCTGGCCGACGATCTATGAGAACATGCTCAAAGGTGTGATTCCGCTGCGCATGATGGATGTATTGAAGGATGCCGCCGGTCAGGGTATTGAAGTGATCAATCTTGAATACCATGTCTATGACGTGCTGGAAGATGATCTGAAACAGTGTGGTCTGAAAGCCTCTGTCTGGACGGTCAATGAGACAGGTGAGATCAGAAGATTCCTGCAGGATCCTGAAATCATCAATATCACCACCAGAAAGGTTAAAGAAGCCGTAGAGTGTCGGGAGGAATTATGCTGAAGAAATATTACCATCAGGTCGGCGCAAAGAACTTCTGGCAGTACATCATCTTTGCTGTATTTGTCATTTTCTTCTATCTGCCATTGCTCAATCTTGCCATGCTGGCATTTGCCGATAAATATGAAGCACCGGCCATCATCCCTCAGAAGTTTGGCATCAAGTGGTGGCAGTTCGTGCTGGGACAGCCTTCACTGCTGTCATCGATCGGCACCTCATTTGTACTTGCCATCGTTGTCACCATTGTCAGTGCCATCATCTGCGTGCCGGCTGCCTATGCCCTGGCCCGCTTCAAGTTCAAAGGAAGAAATGCCTTCATGCTTTCCTTCCTGCTGTCCAATGCTTTCCCGCGCATGGGACTGTACATCTCCATCGGCATTCTGTTCTACAAGCTGAATCTGATCGGCACGTTCCAGGGCGTTGTTCTGATTCATGTTGTCAATTCGATGATGTTCATGACCTGGATCCCATGCGGTGCGTTCCGCAGTGTCTACAGCCAGATGGAAGAGTCGGCCCGGGATGCCGGTGCCAGTCCGCTGCAGACCTTCTTCAAGATCACGCTGCCAATGGCAAAGCCGGGCATCGTGGTCGGCGCCGTGTTTACATTCCTTGGCTCCATGGAAGAAGCACAGGGCACACTGCTGGTTGGCTTCCCGCAGATCAAGACCATGCCAGTGCAGCTGTATGGCGTCATCATGGAATATCCATTGACAGCAGGTCCGGTGCTCTCTTTGATCCTGATTGTGCCGGCAATTATCGTACTGCTTCTTGTCAGGAAATATTTGAGTGCCGATACCATTTCCGAAGGATTCGGCATGTAAGGGGAGGAATCAAATTCAATGAGTAATCAATGGAAGCTGCAGATCAAGGATATGAAAAAGCGCTACCGCAATGGCGATGGTGTTGAACATATCAATATCGATGTAGCTCCGGGCGAGTTTCTGACCATGCTCGGTCCGTCCGGCTGCGGCAAATCTACCATCCTGAGAACGATCGGCGGATTTCTGCAGATCGATGAAGGCGATATCCTGCTGGACGGTCAGTCCATCAAGGACCTGCCGCCGGAGAAACGCCCAACGGCCATGGTGTTCCAGAGCTACAATCTCTGGCCGCATATGACCGTGGCAGACAATCTTGCCTTTGGCCTCAAGATCCGCAAGATGAACAAGAATGACATTGCAAAGAAAGTGAAGGATGGCCTTGCTCTTGTCAACATGAGCGGTACGGAATACAAATATCCGACCCAGCTGTCCGGCGGCCAGCAGCAGCGTATTGCCATTGCCAGAGCATTGCTGCTGGAGCCAAGTGTACTGCTGCTGGATGAGCCGTTCTCGGCACTGGATGCCAAGATCAGAGCCCAGATGAGAGAAGAGCTCAAAAAGATCCAGGAAGAGCTGCATATTACCGTTGTGTTTGTCACTCATGATCAGGAGGAAGCCATGGTGCTGTCCCACCGCATTGTGGTCATGAACAAGGGCGTGATTGAGCAGACGGGTACACCGAATGAAGTGTATGACCATCCTGCCAGCCGCTTTGTGGCATCGTTCATTGGTGAAATGAATTTCGTCAATGATGGTGAAAGGGTGCTGGCTGTGCGTCCTGAAAATGTTGTTCTGACGGAAGGGGATAAAGATGGCATCCGCCATGGCATTGTGCGTACCGTGATGATTCTTGGCCACTATGCTGAGGTGACAGTGGATGTCAATGATCAGATTGTCAAGGCCTATGTGACCAGACAGGAAGCGGACCGTTTCCATCCGCATGATGAAGTATCACTGCAGTTTACAAAGATCTTTGAATACGCTGCATAAGCGATTGAGATAAAGGAAAGAGAGAGAAAAAGTTATGAAGAGAGGTTTCAAGAGAATTGCCAAAATCGGCTGCACAGCTTTACTGGCTGCTTCTATGGCCGCAGGATGCTCAGCAGGTGCTGCCAAGACAATTACGGTCTGGGCCAATGGCTCCGACAATGTCAGAGTGCAGTTTGAACAGCAGATTGAAAAGTTCAATGCCAGCCAGAGTGACTATACAGCCAAGCTGGAGTTCATTACTTCCGGTACCGGTGCCCAGTCTTTGAGTGATCGTATCATCGCTGCCAAAAAGGCAGGTCAGAGTAATACCGACTATGATGTTGTAGAAGTATCTGATAATGATGCCGCAACCTACCTGTCTCAGGCAGGGGATGACATCTTCACCAAGATTGATACATCCAAGCTCAGCAATTACAGCAATCTGACGGTCCAGTCTTCTTATTCTGATTATCTGGTTCCTTACCGCGGCACAACCGTTGTCCTTGCTTACAATTCTGACACGGTCAAGAACCCACCGAAGACTGCTGATGAGCTGTATCAGTGGATCAAGGATAATCCGGGCAGATTTGCCTACAATACACCGTCTTCCGGCGGTGCCGGCGGCTCCTTCGTACTGACTGCTGTCTATAACTTCCTGCCGGAAGAAGCACTGACTTCTACCGATACCAAGTGGGAAGTACAGTGGGATCAGGGCTTCAATCTGCTCAAGGAACTGCATCCTTACCTCTATCAGTCTTCCGGTAAGACCGTTTATCCGAACAAGAACCAGGGTACACTGGATCTGTTGGCATCCAAGGAAGTTGATATGATTCCGGCCTGGGCGGATATGACGCTGACACAGATCAAACAGGGCACTCTGCCGGATTCTATCAAGATCACCCAGATTGATCCTTCCTTCACAGGTTCCACAGTCTGCCTTGCCATTCCGTCCATCGGCTCCAATGAAGATGGTGCCTATGCCTTCATCAACTATATGATGTCTCCGGATGCGCAGAATATTGCCCTGGATTCCATGGCAGCCGTACCGGTCATCAGCTATGACAAGCTCGATCCGGATCTGACAAAGTCCATTGAAGATCTCAAGATTTCTTCCTACCGCATGAGCAGTATTGGTTCTCTGTCCACAGATCTCAATGATAAGTGGGACTCTGAAATCGGCACACTGAACTGATGAAGGAAACACGCTTTCATAAAATCCTGCCGTACCTTCTGATTCTGCCATCCTTTCTGATCATGGCCCTGGTCATCATCTATCCGGTCATCCTGTCCGTGATCAGCAGCTTCCAGCAGGAAGAAGACGGCATCGGACTTGGCAACTATGCCTATTTCTTCGCAGATGCTGTCCAGCGCAATAACATGATCTATACGCTCAAGATTGTCATCTGGACAGTTGTGCTTGCCATTGGCATCTCTTACCTGCTGGCGATCTACCTGCGCTTTTCCAAAAGCAGAGTTGCCAGATGGATCTCCCATCTGTACCTGCTGCCAAGATTTATTCCGGGTCTGGTTGCAGTCAACGGCATGATCACCATCATCCGTGACTCCGGTCTGATCAACCGGTTCTTCCAGCTGTTTGGACTGAATGTACAGCTTGGCCTGATGTATAACGCCAAGGGCATCATCCTGATGAATCTCTGGTTCAACATCCCGTTTGCGACGATGTTACTGGTATCAGCCATGGGTAAGATCCATGATTCCATCATCGAGGCTGCCAAGGACGTCGGTGCTTCCCCGATGCGTATCCTGTGGAAGATGATTCTGCCATTGACATACCGTGACCTGTTCATCGCAGCAACATTCGTCTTCATGTCCAACATTTCTTCCTTCACAACCCCATACCTGATGGACGGGACCAATCCGCAGATGATGGGCATTGTCCTGTACAACCAGTACACCAATATGCACTATGCCCGCTCTGCCGCACTGTCTGTGATCATGTTCCTGTTCTCTGCACTGTCTGCCGGTGTGTATGTCTATACCAACATGAAGCAGGCAGGTTGGGAAAAAGGACAGGATGACTGAGGAAAGAAAACTGCCAGAGATTATTGCCCACCGTGGGGATCTGACCAGGGGTGTGGAAAATACCATGGATGCCCTGGATGGAGCTCTCTCTTGTGCCGAGGGCGTTGAGATTGATTAAGGTGCTGCGCACACCCGTCTATAGCCAAAACCACAATGTTTGCACAAAGTGGCACAGGCTTAGGCGGGGTTAGCAGCACCATTTTTCTTTTGGCCCTGCTCCTGGATATACCTGCGGATCATCTGCTCCGTTGTATCCGATACGGTACTGATGAAATATGTATCTGACCAGAAGTGAGGCCTCCAATAATCAGGCCTTAATGTGTCAGAAAACTCTTTTCTCAGCAGTCTGGAAGTAACTGTTTTGTAGTTATTAATCAGCCTGGATAATTGTGTTTGCGGCGATGTCTCAAACAGGATATGGACATGATCCACATCAGTGGTTATCTCCAGTATTTTGGATTTCCAGCTGTCTTCAATGATGGCGTAGCTGATCTGGATCAGTCTGTCCTTAATGTCTCCTGTCAATATTGGATACCTGTATTCTGTACACACCACTAAATGATATTGCAATCTATATACAGCGTGCCTGTTCGTATGATATCCATTGTTATATTGCATCATTTTCAACCTCTGTGATTGTAGTATACCACTAAATACAGTATGATATCTGCAGAGGGACATATGAAGCTGACATCAAGTTACGGATTGCATTTCAAAGGCAGTGAATCAGCGATTAAGAGTACAAGTGAGTATTATGCTTCGGCTGTTAAATATCTGATACCTGCCGTCCGCGTAAACTGGGATACTGTTGAACCGATATCTTATAGCAAAGGCAGAGTGCGTCTTATTGAATGCCTGATCCACAGCAATAAGAACAACCGGGCAATGTATAACTTCGATGACAGGTTTTATAAGTTCCCCGTTTATCTGAGAAGAGCTGCGATTGCGGATGCCATTGGCAAAGTATCCGCTTATTTCAGACTTTTCGAGCTGTGGATAAAAAATGAATATAAAGGTGCTATGCCGCAGATCGATACGTGTGATCATCTTATGCCGTGCTTCTTTAACGGCAATATGTTCAACTGGGATCAGCTTGACCGCACTGCTCAGATAAAGGTTTATGTTAACAATGACTGGGTATGGAGAGAAATCCGTCTTTCTCAAACAGATATCAGATATCTGAACAACAGAAAGCAATTGCACAATGTAAAGCTGTCCGCACCTGTCATTGAAAAGAAACATGGACACTACCAGCTGCGCTTTACGATTCAGGAGAATGTCAAACTGCATGATACACCGATCTTCAAACAGAAGATATGTGCGGTGGATCTTGGCATTGGTACAGATGCAGCGTGCAGTGTATTGGACTCTAAGGGCACTGTCCTGTCAAGGAAGTTTATAAACTTTGGCAGAGAAAAAGACTCTGTATCCAATGCACTGCACCGCGTATCTGATTTCCAGCGCTGTCACGGATCTCATGACAGCGGCAGACTCTGGAATCTGGCAAAGCGGAGAAACCTGAACCATGCTCACCTGATTGCCAATGCGATCGTGGACTATGCCATGGAAAATGGCTGCCACACAATTGTATTTGAGCATCTGAACACCGCAGGCAAGAAGAAAGGTTCTAAGAAGCAGAAACTTACTATGTGGAAACATCAGGATGTGCAGAATACGGCTGAACGATTAGCCCATCGTTATGGCATGCGGATATCGCGTGTCTGTGCATGGAACACAAGCAAGCTTGCGTATGACGGTTCAGGCAAAGTAAAACGCGGCAGTGATGTGCCACTTTCCACCAAGGTAGAATCCATGATTCGCCATTCCATCTATAAAGGCAAGATGGAAGAAAGAGTTCCTTATGACATTTGTCAGTTTACGAATGGAAAGCTGTACAATTGTGATCTCAATGCGTCGTACAACATTGGAGCACGATATTTTATTCGTGAACTGCTGAAAGCATTACCCCAGATACAGGCAGAAGTTCCTGATCTGGGCAGTGGAAGCTCCAGAACATTAGCTGATCTATGGCAGTTAAACACTGCAATAGGTACAGCAGTCAGCTGATTGTTCTGCACATAAGTCTCCTGAAAGTTAGTGCAGATGGGTATTGTGAGCGTAAGCAAGCTATACTGTGCTGTAACCGTATCTGAAGGAGACGAAAGTCTGAAAGCACACAAGCTTTCGGAAGCCCCATCTATAGGCTGAGCGTCAGCGAAGGGTTAGGTGGGGAGCTTCACTTGCATCAAGGGAGAACTTCATTCCCATTGCGGATATCTTACCTGCCGAAGGCAGCAAACATTTCTACTTTTCCCATCATCATTCGTTCTTGAGTGAAACTGAGAATGCATTCATATCCTTGTCTTTGTCTTTTAACACACTCTGCAGATAGACTGCCATCATGGCATCGTTCATGGAAGAAATCTTTTGATCCATATCCGGCTGATCCGTAAATGTGTTGAGCGTTCCAGTAAAGAAAGCAGCATTCAGATCAGCAATATAATCATCCAGCTTCTGATCGCCGGTTGACTGCGAATAGATCGATTGTTTGAAAAAATTCCGTGCATATCTGCTGTACAGCAGCAGATGTTCATCCGTGCTGCCATGTTGGGCTGCCCAGGCATCCACATCAACGCTCTGTGTCTGATAGGACAGTGTTCCATCCTTGATGGTGATATTGGCAATGTGGCTGTCGAGAATGGAGACTGCTCCGGTTACGGCTTCGGTAAAGCCATCTTTTGAGGCAATGTGCTGACAGTGCATATGGCCGGAGAAGCCAGCTTTGACACCATATTCCTGAAACAGCGCCAGAAGCTTGTCGCCATTGGCAATCCGGAAACCATCAGTAAATAGATCGAGATGAACAAGGAAGTTCTGATGGGAGAAGGCCAGCACAGGTTCACCTGCTTTCTTTGCTTTTTTGAGCTGCTGTTCGACCCAGGACAGTGTTGTATCAGAAACAGCGCCAAGAATCGAAGAACCATTGACATCAATCATCAGACAGCGCACCCCGGAATCAAGCCGGTATACGTAGCTCAAAGAATCCGAGTCACGGGAGAGAGCATCATCATAGCCATCGTTATGATAAATCTGCACAAATTCATCCTTATCAATTGAATCAACAGACTGTACACCGTCATTAGTATAGGCAATCGCATGCTTGTTATTCAGATCGTGATTGCCCGGAATAACAAGTACCTGAATACCGGCATCATTGATCTTGTCCAGCTTTGCGGCAAGCTCTTCATGTGATACCTTCTCACCATTCAGGGTAAGATCACCCGTCATGATAAAGGCATCCGGATGATTTTTGATGACAGTTTCAATCATGGCATCCGTGAGCTGGCTGCCATAGATGATGGTCTTGCCATCCCCTTCAGCAGCCGCTTCTTTGGCAAGATCCAGATTTTCCATCAAGGAAGGGGAAAGATAGTGCAGATCCGTCGCTGTCATCAGGGAAGCTTCGGGAGATTTTTCAACGGCATGAACGCCGCAGCCTGCCAGAGAAAAAGACAGGCAGGCAAGCAATGTTTTCAATATGTACTGTTTCATCACGGTCATTACAGTAGCACAAAGATGTATACTAGTCATGCAAGGAGACCAACAATGAAAGGTGCAATTTTTGATATGGATGGCCTGATGTTTGATACAGAACGCATCTGGCAGGATACCTGGCATCAGATCGCCAGTGAACACAATGTGGTGCTGGATCCAACATTTGGCAAAGCAGTTACCGGTACGTCCGGACCAAAAAGAGAAGCTGTGATCCGGGAATATTACCATGTCTCTGATGGCCATCCGATTGATGAAGAATGTGTCAGGCGTGTACATGCATATCTTGAAAAGACAGTGCCGGAAAAGCCTGGCATCCATGAAATTCTTTCCTGGCTGCATGATCATGGCTTCAAGATTGCCGTAGCTTCCAGCACGGAAAGCAAACAGATTGAACATAACCTGGAAATGACCAATACACGGCAGTATATTGATGCGGTGTGCTCAGGAACCCAGGTAGCCCACAGCAAACCAGCACCGGATGTATTCCTGTTTGCGGCAAAGTGCATCAATGTCCCGATTGAAGAATGCTATATCTTTGAAGATGCCTACAATGGCATCCGGGCTGCTTACAATGCCGGTGGGGTTGGCATCATGGTGCCGGATAGCCAGGCACCGGATGATGAGATGAGGCAGAAAGCCCATGCCATCTGCCATGATCTCAATGAGGCACTTGCTTTGATTCAGAAGGAAAACAGCTGATAATAAGAAACAATATCGTATCAGTTCATGACTGCAGGAGAAATCTTCCCCTGCAGTTTTTGCACTTTTTGCTTGCGATTCATTTCTGATTCAGGTATAAATTCTTTTGAGTTAGTAGAAACTAATACCCGTAAATACATTGCGAAGAATGAAGAGGTAATGACGGCTGTCTGCACATTTTCGTAACTTGTCAGGGATTGAAAGAGGTGTACAGAAATGGATATCAATACCAAACGAGAACGTGAGAAACAGCTTGTCAGTGAGATGATCAGTTTGTACTGCCATGAAAATCATGGGACGAAGAAGGGACATCTGTGTAATGAATGTCAGGAGCTGATGGATTATGCACGCATCAGAAGTGAGAAATGTCCGTTTATGGAAACCAAGACCTTTTGTTCCAGCTGCAAAGTACACTGCTACAAACCAGAAATGAGGGAAAAGATCCGTGTTGTAATGCGCTATGCCGGACCGAGAATGCTGTTTCATCATCCTGCCCCTGCGATCAGGCATGTCATTCAAAACAAAGACAAAAGCAACGGGAATGATCACTGTACTGATGGGAATCGGCTGTTTCATGATGGCAGGAAAAGAAATCTGGATTCCGTGCATTATTGTCCTGTTTGTCTGGCTTGGCCACATTTACTATTTCTTCTTCCGTGTCTAAACCATTCAGCCTGAAGAAGAAAGTGCATAAAGTAAGAAATATGAAAATAGGATGATTTATTGGAGAATGCTGCGATAAGATTTTCCTGATGGAAATAAGTCAAACACAATTAAAAGAGAACAAGCAACTGGACATTGCCGCATTTTCCCATGCATATAAGGTCAAACATCTGCAGGAAGAGGATATTCCTGTGATCTTTGATTTATGCAGGAGAAATGTACTGTATTACCAGTACTGTCCGCCCATGGTTACGAAGGAAAGCATCCTGTCTGATCTGCATGCACTTCCAGATGGAGCAGTGTTATCGCAGAAATATGATATCGGGTACTATCAGAATCATCAGCTGATGGCCATTCTGGATCTGATTGCCGGCTGGCCGGATGAAGAGACTGCGTATATCGGCCTTTTCATGATGGATGTCTCTCTGCAAAGAAAGGGCATCGGAAGTAATATCATTCAGGATTTGCAGAATGCATTGAAACAGGCTGGGTTTGAAAGAATCCGGCTTGGCTGGATGCAGGACAATCCACAGGCTGAACACTTCTGGAGGAAGAATGGCTTTGTGCCATGTAATGTGCATACAGCTTTTAATGGAAAGACTGCTGTGATTGCGGAGAAGATGATATGACCGGACCCGTTCCGGTTTTTCTTTGCCTGCTTTAATTTAAATATTTAACCTTAGTTTTTTCCAAAAGTAGAACTACACTGTAATCTTCAAAACATCCTTTCTGAATCCATTGGAATTCAGATGCGCCGGTACATTGATATCCAGCAGCTTGTAATATTCTTTTACTTTCTTGTTTGGTGTTTCTACTGTTACCATCCCTTCTTTGTCACGGAAACACATCAGTGACTGTGTCTTCCCATATAGTTCCGATATAGATAT
>NZ_JAZHUW010000051.1:0-13030 GCF_036453465.1 Lactimicrobium sp. | reverse complement strand
ACAAGTATGTCATGAATCAAAGAAAGAATACGTTATCATGGCTGGAAGTGAATCAACTGGTGAAAAACCATCATTACACTATCATCTATGCAAGGAGCTAAAATTCACTGATTTGTTAATATGCCCTTCTTCATATCTTTTGGCTTCCCAAACATTCTTTCATTCTTCTATCAGTTGATACCCGGTTCCCGGCATATCACAAACAGGACATCTTTCCGGTGGATTTTCACCTTCATATACATAGCCGCAGATCGGACATTTCCAGCGTTTTGTGGATGCTGACTGGCTGCTGTCTTTCCGTTCGTTAATAGATTCTTTCTTCTGTTCTGAACGGAAGATCTGGTCAATGTCATTGGTAATGCCGGCATCAATCTTTCCCTGGCTCACCATGTCATACATGATTGCCATTGTCTTCTCATGAGACAGTCCCTTCTTATATGGACGCTCTTCTGTCAGAGCCTGATAAATATCAATGCATGCCATCAGTCTGTCTTCGAAGCTTAACTGATCAGCAGACAGTCCTCTTGGATATCCGCTGCCATCCAGTTTTTCATGGTGGTTGGATGCCCATTCGGTAATATCCTCAAAGCCATGAATCTGATGCAGGATACGATAGGTTTGAGAGGCATGGTTCTGCATGATCTCAAATTCATCACTTGTCAGTCTGCCTGGTTTTTCCAGGATGTCATTGGAAATGATCAGTTTGCCAATATCGTGAAATGCACCGGCAACATAGTATCTCTGGACTTTGTCTTCATCCCAGCCATAATGCCGTGCCATGATTTCTGCCCTTCTGGCTACACCAAGAGAATGGCTCTTTGTAAAACTGGACTTGTCATCCACGATGCCGGCAAAAAAGCCAGTGATCCGACGGATTTCCGGCCAGTCAAACTGACGGAAATTATCCGGAATGTCAGCCTTCAGTTCTGCATCAACACCATATTGTTCCACATGATGAATACAGGACATTGAGAAGCTTTGATCATAGAGATTCACAGCTTTTTTGGTAAATGCCTTTCTTTCTTCAGCGTGCACATAATTGCTGATCTTTTCATGATTAACTGCTTTGATATCATCAAGATGGAATGTGACATCAATGGAATCGGCCAGATGTATCAACTGTGCCATCAGTGGAATCTGATCTGCTGGGATGCCGAAGGCACCATGGCCGTCTGCTCTTTCATGATGGTAAAGAATGACATGTTCCGGCTTTGTGTTAAATGGCAGCATTTCCACCCATTCTTCTCCGGTCTGGCAGTGTCCGCGGAAAGAATCTGTCTTTTGATACAGTGATTTTTCGTTTTCTGCTCCCTTATCAACGTAGCTGTTCACAGAAGAATCCAGATATTTCACGATGGCATTGTCATGGAGGAGGGCAAGCCCGGTCAGATCGATCAGCTGCTGTGCATTCATCCCGGCTGCCTGCCCCATCTTTTCACTCATCCAGGCAACCCGTTTGCCATGTCCATCCAGCACATTCTGGTATTCTTTCTCCACGGCATCAAGTGCTGAAGAAAGTGCATACAGCATATCCGTAAAATTCAGCCGCATATCTGATCCTCCCCCTGGAACGCATCCACATCGTTTTGTTATTCTACCATGATGGGAAAAAGGACAATATCCGTTTGAAGAGTAATATCATATTGCACATGCAAAGAAAAAGCAGTCATCTGATCGTGGCTGCCTGATCTTCTCACATTATTTCTTCATTCTTTCAATCGCATATCTGACAAGGTCTGATCTGACAACATCCTGCTGGTCAAAGGCAACCATGGCAACTCCCTTGCCGCGCATCTTGTTCCAGACAATGGACAGACCTGAATTGTACTTATCAAGCAATGGATTATCGATCTGGCCGATATCGCCAACCATGACAATCTTTGTGCCTTTGCCGCATCTGGACAAAACATCAAATGCCTGCTGTTCATTGAGATTCTGTGCTTCATCAATCAGGAAGAACCGGCTGGTCAGGTTGCGTCCTCGGATATAGAGCATCGGCAGTACATCAACTGCTGTATTGAAGATATCATTGACCTGCTGCTCGATTTCATCTTTATCGGCTGATTCGCCATCCTTTTTATTCCTGAGCAGGCTTTCAATGGAATCTTTGACTGGCAGAATCAAGGGTTCCATTTTATCTTCGACGCTGCCTGGCAGAAAACCAAGATCCTCCTGTCTGTTCAAGGCATTGGAACGGGAGATGATCATGCGTTCATAACGTCTGTTCTTCTTTTTTGTGTATGTCTGGTCCAGACCTGCTGCGACCGGAAGGAAGGTCTTGCCGCTGCCTGCGGCACCAGTCAGACAAACAAGCGGGATCTCATCAGCCGGGGCAAGCAGTGCATACATCGCCATCTTCTGCTGGATATTCAGCAGTTTCTTGATGCCGGATACGTGATTCAGATCACTCTCCCGGATCAGCTTCAATTTTCCTTCTTCATAGATGGCAAGCGCTGACTGGGATCCGCTTTTGAGTACAAGAAATTCTTCATCATAGAGATTCTCTTTGTTTTCAAATGGAATCCAGGGCTGCTCTGTACTTTCTGCCTCATAGAGTTCTGAGATCAGTTCGGGATCTGCATCCTCGATGATCTTATAGCCACGGTATTCATCCACCGTACTCTTGCTGAGATGGTCATTCTTATATGCTTCAATGCCGATATGTACATTGGCATAGCGGAAACAGATATCCGCATTCAGCCGGCAGGAAACATCATTTGTTACAAAGACATAATGTTTTCTTGGATGCCGGTGAGCCAGATCAATGCAGGTACTGATGATCCGGTTGTCTGGCACATTCAGGCTGAAGCCAATGGGCAGGTTTTCCTGTTTGACGCCATCTGGTTCAATCAGAATATGTCCTCTGGCCAGTTTGACACCCTTGACCAGATCGGAGTTGCCTTTTCTTTCTGCCTCATCACGAAGATGATCTACCACCCTGATAAAATCTCTTGCGTTGTATCCCGTTTCACCGGGGGCTGTCTTGTGTTTGTCCAGTTCCTGCAGAACTGTACCGGGGATAATGATGTCGTTGGCATCCTTCCCGCCCAGAAATCCATTCAGAATCTTACTGCCGCCGCCTGTTCCAGCGGATAAAATCACATTTGTATCCAGGATAAAAGATTTTTTCAAGGTGCTCTGTCCTCCTGCATTTATTGTAAATTTACGCAGGTTTTCTTTCCCTCCCTGGCCTGTTAAGCAGACAATAAGATCTTGTAAAGCAGCTCCTAATAGCGCAGCTTGATGCTGGAAAGATCCACCGGCACATCATAGCCAAGCTGTTCCAGATACTGCACCATTCCCTTTCTGGCAAGATCTACATGATTCTTAGGAGCAATCATGATCTGAGCCAGCGGCATCCTTTTCTTCTGGTCCATGCGGATCTCAATATACGGTAACAGAAAGCCGCCCTTTTCCCGATAATGGATCGTGCTTTTATCAGGATTGCGGAAGATCAGTCGATATTCATTTTCAGCGCCAAATTCAGGCTGCTTGAAAAATAATGCGTAGATATTCAAAGCTTTCTGCAGCTTCTTTCGATACACTGAGAATTCTCTGCCATCAGGATCTGTAATGCCCGCCTGCATGATCTTTTCAAATGACATGCCGACTTTGGAAGGCAGCTCATCCCGCAGCAGTTCCCGGATACATTTTTCCTGTTCAGACAATGCATAGATAACACGGCCATGATAATAAATCTTCTGGGCATTATCGATGCTGGAGATCAGATCAGTGCCATGAAAGCCAAGATTATATCCGGTCTGATCACCGAATTCTGACCACAGGGTGATGTTGTCACGGTCCAATGAAAAAGAGAGAACAAAGGTATCATGGCGTTTGACTTCCTCCATGGTATCAATGATCTCCCTGCTGAGCATATTCCGCCATGATTCTTCCTGAATCCGATCCACAACATGATGGGCAACATGACTGACATAATCCATCTCATTTGTATCATTGAGAAAACTGCTCTTGGTAGCATAGAAAACACCAGTCTTTAGGATACTTGCCGCACTCATGCACTGCGTGTAATGATACAGATTCTGATTCTCACTGATCCGATCCAGATTCAGATATTTCTTCATACAATCCTCTGTCTCCACCTTCATTTTCCAGAACGATGTCCAAGAGCATAATACTGCAGATCTGCATCTTCATGTTATGGAAACGTATTCTATTTTTCTGGCTCAGAAACCGATCTGATGATCAGAAAGATGTTGATGATAATGCCTGCCATGATCAGCACAAATGACTGCAGGAATACACCCAGAATACATAATTCCAAAGAGGTGATAGCAATGAGCAATACTGTTAACTTGTTGTCTTTCATAACCAAATTGATATCCCCCGAAAAATGATAACGAACACAGCTGAGAACTTCTGCAGCAATTTGCAGAAAGCTTTTACACTGATATAATACTGGGAAAGCCAGCCTTTCTTCTTCATTTCGCTTTTGTTGCATTCCTTTACAATGCCAGCCCAGTATCGTAACTGCATAACATGGGTAACCCGCTCCTTAAAGACATCACTTTCCTTTGCAGAGTCTCTCTCTTCAACAGATATGGACTATCGTGCGCTTACGTCCAATGAAAAACAGAGAACAAAGTCACTGACATCAGTTCATAGGGTAATCCTTGCGAAGAATATCCATCAGTTCTTTGTAAGATTAGATCTTTCCAGCCTCAAACATCTCGGAAGCATCTTCAAACCACTGCATTCATTATTTACCTTAAAATCTATAGTGCGTCACTTGTATGACCCAATTTTGCCAAGACGTATCATTATGAATGTGCAAGCTTTACTGCAATTTCAGGTCATCCACGGCATAGCATATGGTGTACTCTGCAATATCAGGATCGGCAGGAATATGGACATCAATCCATACGCCTTTCTCATCAATATCGCTGACGATTTTACATCTTTACGCCTAAATCTGCCTTTTTGAAC
Source organism: Lactimicrobium sp. (assembly GCF_036453465.1). Taxonomy (NCBI): domain Bacteria; kingdom Bacillati; phylum Bacillota; class Erysipelotrichia; order Erysipelotrichales; family Erysipelotrichaceae; genus Lactimicrobium; species Lactimicrobium sp. The sequence goes on along the minus strand of NZ_JAZHUW010000051.1, from coordinate 8,083 downwards.
CTTCGTGATTACATCATCATCAATCACCATAGCACCTGATTCTTTACATCAGCCTCATAGTATCCAGGATAGTCCCGCCGGAAAGTTATCAGCCCGTTCATTTCCTTCCATGCATCGTACCAGGCATCCGGGATAGCATCATCAAGCTGTACTTCTCCAACGGAATCGCAGAGGACGCCTTCTGGTTTGAAATACCGCTTAAGAGCCGTATTCGCCTTACGCTTCTCGGCATTCTTCAGCAGCTCCAGTATCTCATCTGCCTCAGTTGCCGTCAGTGCAGCGCCATACAACGTGTAATAATCTACATACTCCTCATCCTGATCCTTTGTCCACTCGCGGAGAAATACAAGCGGATATGCTTCCGTATCCATCCTTGCTATCACAAACCGACAGTGTTTATGATTCGTGACGATGATGCCGTAACACTGATGAAATCTACGGGGTATGTACGCATGGCAGTCTCTTTTTTCTTGGCTATCATCGTTCAAATTCTTTTCCAAGCATTTCATATCCAATCCTTGCTCCTTCGTCTGCTACTTCCGCAACAGTCAGTACAGCTTCATGCAATGCTTCAATCGTTGTGAACGGAATTTCATAATAGACGTCCAGTTCGAATGATGCGCCATAGTGTTCCACCTGGATATGGTGATCAGGGAATTTCTCGCGGACTGCTTTTGCCACCCGATTTGCCTTGCGGATTCCGGTATAACAATTTCCACAATAATCAGTAATCAGCACCTTGCCATTGAACACCTGGCATACATGGGTGAAGCTATGCTTTATGTTCTTAAGATTGACATACACATGAAAGCCATTCTGATCATTCTGATAGCTGATCCCAGCATCAGTAAGAAACCTCTCATAGTCCCGGTATATCCGCTTTGTAAGCACTCCATCTCTTAACATACCTTTACTCCTCGTATTCGATCTCGTTCTCTTCGCACCAGCAAGCAGCTTTACGTTTGTATACTGCTTCCTGATAGTCATACCATTCCTGCTCAATACCCATTCTGCGGATATCGTCTTTGAAACGACCGAAAGCACCGCGGCCGCAAATAGCAGAGGAGAGCTTGTCACGGACAGCACCGGAAAGCGTATCTATGAAGGATTCCATGATATCGTATTCATTGATATCAAAGGAAGATGGCAGCCGGCAGAAGCCGTGCTCATCCAGCCGGTCATAGACCTCTTCTTTTTCTGCACTTGTCATGGTCATATCGCTGACCCATTCAATCTTCCCGGTTTCCAGGTCAAGGAAATATTCAGAATACCGATCCATCATTTCGATAGCATCAACGATGTCTGATAACTTTACTTTCATAACGTCACCCACTAAAAACGAAACATTCTTCCCAATCCTTTATATTATTCAGTTCTTCCCGAATAGCCTTTGCTTTTTCTGACATACCGCTCTTTGACACATTGGCTATGAATTGACTTCATCAGCAATAAGAGGATACTTTGGTCTGTCCATCAGAATATCTGTGCTGCTGTCGAGGCTGCAGTTCTTGGCTATTGCGTACACAATTCCCGCGCTCAACATATTATTGCTGCCCTTGGCCATGAGTTCCGCCCACTTTCTGCAAAACTTCTGTAATGCATGAATGCACAAGGCCTTGTAATCATCATCCGTCTTTTCATTGCAGAAAGGAATGATCATGGGCTATGACCGCGTACATTCCTTATATGGCTGTGGAATGTTTGCGGGAATATCTATTGTTTTCTGATCATCCATAGGACTCTCACCATTCCTTTACAGCAATTTCTCCTCCCATTCTGTTTTCTTGAACCCAGTCAGCACAAAATCATCACCAACCAGCAGGGGACGCCTCACAAGCATACCATCTGTTGATAAGAGCTTGATCTGCTCATCTTTGCTCATGTCCGGAAGTTTCTTTGATAAACCCATCTCCCGGTACGGAATGCCGCTGGTGTTCCAGAATCGTTTCAGAGGCAGGCCGCTCTTGTCGTAATATTCACGGAGCGCATCCTCATCCGGATGATTTGATTTAATGTCAATCACAGCGTGTTCGATACCGTGCTCATCCAGCCATTTCAATGCTTTCTTGCAGGTTGTGCATCTGCTGTAACAGTATACCTTCAGCATGATTATTCTCCCTCCGTGTCTTGTCAGTACTTTCGATTTTCCTGATCAATCAACAGTTGCAGATACCGTTTTTGAAGTTCCGCCTTTGAAAGGCTCTTTACATACTTCTCCAGATCTTTCTGATGCTGTATTTCACGTACTTTTTCCTCTTTCTCCCAGGCTGCGACCTGCTTCATGAAGCTTTCCTCGGCTCCGGGTATGACAGTGAAGTACAGCGCCACCATATGCTTGCAAATAACCCTCCGTCCGGCAGCAAACGGGCAGTCACAGGTAGAGCGGCGAGGATGGGAAAGGTCAAGATGGATATGATAGAGCTTTGTTCCCTGCACAGATCCGGAGTAAGTATCCTTGCCAGTCTGCTGCCAATCCTTAACCCTCTTATCCTTGTAATAATCCAGTCCGCGCCATACGGAATCTCCGCTGGCAAGATCCAGTAACGACATCCTTATCCTCCTTGCTATCAGCCTGCATGATTCTCTAATGAACTTTCCGTACGTGCTCTTAGCACAATTTCTGATTTTCTGCGGCGTTCCGCAGGCTGCAATCCAGCCGCCCGTATCACCGCCAACTGAACTCATAACAATAATGTAATCAAAATTCAGGATCACATCCAGATCATGTTCAATCACAATCTCCGTCGCTCCATTATCGATCAGCGTCTGGAAAACAGCCAGGAGGGTCTGTGCATCCAATGAATGCAGCCCAATGGCAGGTCCATCAAACACACAAATGGAATCCGACTACGCTTTGCCCATTTCACTGGTCATTTTAAGCCGCTGTGCCTCAACAATGAAAAGTCATCAGGTTCGCAAATTGATCACCTTCAGGTATTTAAGGTCCATTCAGTACTCTGTCATAGCTTCGCCAATTCTGTCAATACTCTACCGTTGTATTGCAGACTAAATCCCTTTTCTTATTAATCTTCCTTACTGTCATCCTGCTCATGCTGAAGATAATATACTCTCTTTTGCTTCTCGATCTCCCGGCGAAGCTGCTCCTTTGTCGGAAGATAAGTCAGGTATTTTGACATAAACAGTCTGTTGTTGTCATGGAGAACAGAATAACGTGCAATATCCTCATCAGTTTCTGAGCACACGAGAATACCAATGGTAGGATTGTCTCCATTTTTTCTTTTCATGTCATCATACATCCTGACGTACATATCGATCTGTCCAACATCCTGATGGGTGATCTTTCCCATCTTGAGATCAACAAGAACATAACACCTGAGCTCAATATTGTAGAAGACCAGGTCAATATAGTAGTCCTCTGTTTCAGTTACAATTTGCTGCTGACGGGCAACAAATGCAAAGCCTCGACCCATTTCCATCAGAAAGTCTCTGATATGCGAGAGAATCGCCGATTCCAGATCTGATTCTAGGTAGGAATCTTCCGGACGAAAGCCAAGGAATTCCGCCATAATCGGGCTCTTTAGCAATTCGGCTGGCCTGTTCTCTGGCTGAGCTGTCTTCAACTTCATCTCAGTAACAACTTTTTCTTTATCTGGAGATTCCAGGAGCCTGTAATAATACTGTGTTGCAATATTTCTATCAAGAGTTCGCGAGCTCCAGTTTTCCTTTGCTGCTTCATTCAAATACCATAAGCGAGCACTTTCATCATCTACGCGCAGCAAAGAACGAAGATGTGTCCAACTAAGATTTTGAACGCGCGCGTTCAAAATCTCAAAATCAGGAAAGTACTGATAAAACTTGACGTAATAGTATAGATTTCGCGCGGAAAACGCCCTGCCGAATTCACGGGTTAGTTCTTTAGCAAGTTCCGGAATTAGACTCTTCCCATAGAGGTCGGCATTATCATTTCCTTTTATTTCTTCTGCAATTCGTTTACCTAGAGCCCAATAAGTCACTATCATCGCTTTATTTGCGGCAGAATATGCATTTCCACGGCCTTGATCGATGATAGTTTTCAGATCTTCAATCAGGCTTTTTTCTTGCTTCTGATTTTCCATAGGTTGAGCTCCTCTCTTGGTTCATTACTATTGATTCAATATTCAGTATTGCTGCTATCCCGATTCCATTCATAAAACAATCTGTTTCGTTAAACTAAAATTTAAAGAACATGCAGCACTGTTATTCTGCATACGAAAGTTATTTTGTCTGCTCCCAGGAGTCGATCATTTCAACTTTTCCGGTTCGTCCCATCAGCTGATAATATCTGCGCCAATTGCTTAAGCTTTCAAGTGATATGCAGGCATTTTCAAGCATTACCTTCTGATCAATATTTTCAATTTTCAGGCTGCAATCATAGACTTCATTACTATTTCGGATTTTAAATCCTCCCATCACGTCAATATCAACGCCATCTACAACGAATTCATAATAACAGGTTGTTTCATAGATCCCTTTTTCAGATTTCTGAAGTTTCCCCATCTTGAATAGTATATCTTTCACAACAGGAGCCTGCTCCTCCAGCACCATGATGTCCAGATCGTGGAATTCATTTACGATTCCACGGAAATACAGCATCGTTGAGCCGCCTAACGCCCATGTAAGTTTCCGGTTATTCAATTTGATCGCTATCTTTTTTAATACGCTCAGCTTATCCTCTATACTCTTCATATTACTCATTCTGCGCCTATCTCTATGAACCTGGAGTGCAGATAAATTACGATTTGTTTGTACAAAAAACTTTATCAAAATCAATCGGCACCGTAAATGTCTTCAGATGCCAAAATGGTATGAGGTCGCAATTTGCGACCTCAATATACTTAAATCAAATTTCTTATCATACACTGACAGACTCTAAAGATAATTTCCTGATTTTTCAGGATGATTGAGCTTCATAAAGTCATATAACTAAAAGCTTTTTACCAGTTCAAAAACCGAAATGTTTTCGACATGCCCCGAGACAGTGGAAAACATAATCACGCCGTCCGACTGTTTGTGGAAACATATCTAAAATCAGCCTCTGTTTGCGGGAACATATCTAATATTTGTCCCTGTTTGAGGAAACATGTCTTAACTCAGGCATTAAATGAGGAAACATATCCAAAGGAATCAGGCGAAAACAGATATTTGAAACATGTTGTACAGCGGTTTCCGGTCTTCATTCTTAACCCTTATTCTGCAATATGTATCATCTGATCCTGATACAGATCATTCGTCATGATCTCAGGCGATTCTCCGGTGAAAGCTTTTGCCGCCTCTTCATCTCCCTGCAGCTGTCACCTGAACCATGCCGTCATATATGCATCAAATTGCAGATAGGAATCACCATGATCGACACCCTTTTTGCGGAAATAGGCTTTATCAATGTCATCCGGAAGCAAATTGAAGTTTTCCTGTAAACTCCAAAGCGGACAGATGCCCTGCATGATCCCTGCTTTTTCATCTGATTTCTGATCAGGAGACTCCGCCGTTCCTGCATCAAAGGATCCTGTACCGGCAGTCAGCAGCGTCGGAACATGTACCTTTGAAATGTCATATTCCCATCCATTTTCAAAGGTTCTGGTATGGTAAGACGAAGTAGCACTTACCGCATATACTGTCTTAATCATGTCTGCATGCGGCTGAACAAAAGCCATATTGAATACAGCCGGGCCGCCCTGTGAATGGCCGCCAATACCGATCCTGTCCAGATCAATTCTCTGATACAGCTTGCTGTCAGACTTTTCATTCTCCGCCATCAGCATATCGATCCCCGCATTCAAAGATGCCCCGGTTCTTGTATTTTCATCATCATTTGAAACAACAATGAATCCCCAGGAAGACAGATGTTTCAGAAAAGGTGTGTATGTTTTGGATTTGGATCCGGTTCCGTTAGCCCAAAGAACCACGGGATATTTCTCTTTACTATCTTCAACGGCTTCAGGATAATAGATGACAAATCTGCCAATCTGCTGATCCCCTGAGGTAATCTCAAGCTTTGCCACTTTATAGGATCCCATCGGGGTATATTGCTTTTCTATCTCTCCGACAGGATTCGAGTATTTATAATACTTCTCACTTTTCTGCTTTGCTATCATGCCAAGCACAATCATGATCACTGCCACGACAGCCAGAACGATAAGAATCACTTTCATTATTCTTCTCAATACTTTCTTCATTCTTCTTCCAGCTTTCTCGCGTCAATTGACTTCCATGCATTTTCTTGTTTTTCCATCATTTTACCGGCATATACTTATCCAGATAGGCATCGACTGTCTGGATCCATTTCAGTGATATGGCGTTATCATTCTGCAGGCCGTGCCCGGAGTGCGGCAGTTCAAAATATTGATAATCAACGTTATTTTCTTCGAGTGCTGCTTTCAGACGTTTCGATGCTGCAAATGGCTGAACCTTGTCACAGGCACCATAAGCCACAACCGTCGGCACTGGATTGTTGGCTACCCATTCTGCTGCAGCAATCGGCTTAACCTTTTCCAGATAAGAACCATCTTCAATTTCTTCCGGAGTAATCTGTTCCCCGCTCATCACACTGAACAGACTGGCGGCCATCGTTCTTTGCTCTTCTGTTTCGGTTCCGGCGCCAAAGATGCCCCAGTCCTCCGCATAAAAACTCGATGGGCCTACGCCTCCAAATGTCAGCACAACCGGGACGGGCGCATCCTTGCCATCCCGATAGGCATAAATCATTGCCAGTGTGTGACCTGCCGAACCTCCGGCAATCGTCATTTTATCAATCGGATAGCCAGCTTCCTTTGCAGCTTTGATTACCTTTGGAATGGCTTCTTTGATCTCATTTGACTGAGTCAGAACACTGGCTGTGTTTGCATCTGTACGCAAAGTATAGTTGATCCCGGCTGCCACATAACCTTTCGAACAGACCCAGGAAAGCATCTTTTCATCCCCGCTTTTATCCCCGGATGTGAATCCTCCCGCATGGAGATAAACGGCTAAGCCATAGGATTCTTTAGAATCATCCTTCGGCAGATACAGATCGAATTTCTGAGATGTTCCATCTCCGTAAGATAGATCTTTCTGAAGCGTACCAAGTTCATCGCTCCAGCTGACGGAATATTTTTTCATCTCTTCAGATTGTATGTTCTTTGAAGCAATACCAGCCGCAAAGGATCCCAGGAACAGAACAATGCTGAGAGCAATAAATGTGCCTCTTCTCATAATATATTTCCTCCGAATAAGGTCCCGCCCAGCAACATATCCAGCACTGCCCGAACGGCCAAGCGTCCAAGAACAAACCCGGCTGTGATCACGACTGCTAATATAATCCATCTTGTCTTAGTCATATAAATCTCCTTGCATTTTTGATGGAACAAATGTATCATCACTTTGACAGTACAAATGTACCAGAAGAAGCACCACATTTCAACAGATCCAATTAAAATGGTACAAACAAGGAGGCTTTGTTCCACCATGGGAAATCAGGAAAGAAATACATACGTTTGCAATGCCATCACCGATACTCTCCTTGACTTATTGAAAGCAAAGAAATTAGACAACATCAATATCGGGGAAATTACAGAAAAGGCACAGGTTTCAAGAAACTCCTTTTACCGCAACTTCAAATCGAAGGAAGACATCCTGCGTCATCGAATCCGAATGTATCTGCAGGAATGGAGCTCTTTTGTAGAATCAACAGGGAGCAATGATCCATCGACCATCTATGGTCAGCTTTTTGCCATTACTGAGCAGCATAAGGACTTCTTCCTGCTTCTTAAAGATGCCGGCCTGCTTTATCTGCTGCAGGATGAATTCTTTAAAAACTTTGGTCCCAGTGAAGAAGATGACGAAGGCGTCGCTTATGCTAAGGCATTCTTTGCTTACAGTACGTATGGCTTTCTGGAGACATGGATTAAGAGAGGCATGAAACAGACGGCAGAAGAAATGGAGAGTATGCTGAAAAACGCGGACAGTAACTGATTATTTTACAGAAGGACATATTAACAAATTGGTGAATTCTGTGGCTACTGTACTTGTTCATGTACAGTAATGTTAAGCTGGTTGATTATCTTCATTCATGTGAGGTGAATTCCATGGATGGTGAAACAATTGGCAC
>NZ_JAZHUW010000050.1:0-13651 GCF_036453465.1 Lactimicrobium sp. | reverse complement strand
ATCCATGGAATTCACCTCACATGAATGAAGATAATCAACCAGCTTAACATTACTGTACATGAACAAGTACAGTAGCCACAGAATTCACCAATTTGTTAATATGTCCTTCGTAATACCATTTGTCAATTGCGAATTGTAAAAACTGGAGAGGGACTGTGCATTTGACAAAATCTGCTATTTACGTATTATTTTGACTGTAGATAGCCGAATGAGGCAGGGAAGCAGGGACTTAGCAGTCCCTGTTTTTCGTTTCTTCTGAATGGTTGTTTTTACTTATTATTATCTGGATAAATTCCAGAGAATGTCAATGAAATACTTAACAAAGGAATCGCTGTACATATGATGCTGTAATTTTCGAATAGTAAGAAAAAAAGCGCATCATTTTACAATGACACGCTGATTGGTAAAGTGGAGCCAACGAGGATCGAACTCGCGACCTCATGATTGCGAACCATGCGCTCTCCCAGCTGAGCTATGGCCCCATGCATGAGTTATTTTACCACAATGCACTTATTCTTTACAGTGAACTACTCGGCTAGCAGTAACCGAGCATCCAGAGACAAATGTGCTGATCAGCCATACTCTCTGGATTTTTTTTTCCTGGTTCTGCGGGTGGCATCTAGCTGCATCCGGTACATTGCTGTACCGGAGAAGCAGCAGCCCCGATGGAGCACTCTCTGCAGGCTTTAGTTTCTGCTGTTCCGGCAGTACTGCTCTTCGTGTGTGAATGCACACGGGCTAGCAAACCCTATGCACGGAATCAGAGGACCGCAACGCCTTGCGTCCGCAGGATTCTGATCCCTTCGTTCTTTAGATTCTGAGCTGCATTCTGGTCACGAAGATGATGAGCACCGCATGTTGGACATCTCCACTCTCTGACGCTCAGATCTTTTGTGATTTTGTGCACTGCTCCGCAGCACGAACAGGTCTTGCTTGACGGGAAGAACCGATCTGCTTTGATCAGATACTTGCCGCGGTCTGCCAGCTTGTAGGCTAACTGCTGCCGGAACATGCCAAAGCCGTTGTCATTGGTTGCTTTGCCAAGGTTCAGAGAACCTGCCATACCGCGGAGATCAATATCCTCTACGACTACAGCATCGTACTGCTTGGCTATCGCAGCACTTAGCTGATTCGTAAAGTTGTTTCTCTGCCTGGCAATCTTCTCCTGAATCTTGGCAACCTTCCGCTTCTGCTTGTGGAAGTTCTGGCATTCTGAAAGCTTTCTCCCAGAGGCTTTGGCTGCTTCGTACATTCTGGACTGCTTCTTCTGCTCTCTCTTAAGCTTCTTCTGCATCCTACGATACCAATGCTGAGAAGCCGGACTGCAGTTGAAGTTATCAACATAGAAGTCCGGAGAGCAGTAGTCCAGTCCAAGAACACGGGCTGAATAGACATAAGACTTTGGCTTTGGCTGTGCATCCGGTGTTTCCACCAGCAGGGAGCAGTAGTACTTGCCTGATGGCATCCGGCTGACCGTAGCAGACTTGATCTTGCCATTAGCCGGAATCTGCCGATGCAGTCTTGCTATCACTTTGCCAAGCTTAGGCAGCTTGATGCAGCCGCGGACAATCTGCACGGTCGGCGAATTTGTCGTGTAGGAATCATAGCCTTTGTGCTTCTTCTTATGCTTCGGCTTTCCTCCCGTGTGATGAAACAGCTTCTGATACGCATTGTCCAGATGATAGATTGCATTCGTGATTGCAAACTTGTCTACTTCCCGCAGCCATGGATTTTCTTCCTTCAGGGTGCGGTTGCAGTCATTATTGCAGTCAATTTTGGACAAGTGTTTCTTTCCAGAAGCGTAGTTTTCTGCCTGCAGATCCAGATAATAGTTGTACACAAATCTGGCACAGCCAAACGTCTTGGAGAGCATCACAATCTGCTCTTCGTTCGGATAAATACGATACTTATATCCTTTCTGCATATGCGTGTCCTCCTATATTCCTATTATACGATGTGAAGTCACAAGAGCCAAAGTATGCTGTGCCCCTAACTCCCATACAAGTAAGGGAGAATGCGGGGCACGTTATTCTTCAAATTTCAGGCTGGCTTTGCCATCGGCATATCTCACTTGTAACATGGCACCGTTGATCATGACCATGGCTGGCAGGGTATGGCCGATATCTGCTTCCAGTACATACGGAATATCACCCAGGGCCAGCTGTGCTGCTTCTGCATATGACATGCCGGTTTCAGAAGAAGGAAACAATACTCTGCCAATCAATACGGCTTTGGTGTGCTCAAACCAGCCGGCATAGGAGAACTGTTTCAACGTACGATAGAAGTTTTCAGCTGACATGGAGAAGTTGTCAAAGTAGAAGATCTGGCCATCTTCTTTGTATTTTTCTACAAAGCCTTTTGTGTTTTCATAAGGAGTGCCAATCAGATCTTTCAGAACATCAATACAGCCGCCGATGCAGCGTCCTTCTGCTTCAAAGCTATCAAAATTACTCTGCCAGATGGTTTCGGTATCATAGGCAGGTGTATCCACCATGAATTTAGGCCTGGACATATGCTGGGGGAAACTGTATTCTTCCGATTTCTTTCCTTCAATGACGTCCAGCGCATTGTCAACGTAATCCCACTCTCTGCTCAGATCAAAACTGCCTGCATTCATGCCATAGAATGACGCCACATCACAAAGTGTTGTGGCTGGGTACAGCAGTCCGGTAGGATCAGAAGCACCCATGAGCCATTTTGGATGCTTTTTCAGCATGGAAAAGTCCGCATAGGGAATCATTTCGTTGAGAAAGTCACCGCCGGCTGCTGACAGGACCATCTTCACTTCCGGATCTTTCAGTAATTGGTTGAACTCCTGCCCGCGTGTCTTAGCATCAGCACTGCGCTGATCTGTGTTTCTTACGGATGCCGTTTCTTTGATATTGAAGCCCTCTTGTTTCAATACAGACAGTGAAGCTTCAAAGTCATCGAGTTTATCACCGACACCGGCGCTGGGGGCACAGATGCCGATCGTATCTCCTGATTTTAAAAATGATGGATAAATCATATCGTGATCTCCTTTTCTGCATTTTAGCATATGTTTATCTTTACCAAAGACAAAATGAAAACGGCCTGGGAAAGGGGATTATCAAGGCCGTTTTCTTTTGAGAGGGAAAGTTATATGTTATTGTTTACTACTTTGATGCGATTGCCAGCATGGCTGCGGCTTTTTTGATTGGTTCCTCCTTTCTTTTGATGGTTCTATAGTAGGTCAGAAGTGTGCTGTGAACATGAAGGGGAAGTGAAAAGAACGTGAACAAAAATGTGAACCCATCACATCTTTCTGCTAGGATACTTGTATGACAAAGAAGGTATTGATTACCGGTGCGACGATGGGCATCGGCTATGCCCTGGCAGAAAGGTTTGCTGAAAAAGGCTTTGATCTGGTGCTGTGTGCCCGCCATGAAGACGCATTGAAGCAGGCCAAAGAAGAACTTGAGAAGAAATATGGCGTTTGTGTCTGTGTTTATGCCGTGGATCTTTGTGATCATGAACAGCTGATGCACTTTTATGAGAATGTAAGAGATCAGAATATTGAAGTTCTTGTCAATAATGCCGGCATTGGCTTTGCCGGGGAAGCTGTTTATCAATCCATTGAAAAGGATGATGCTCTGGTGGATCTGAATATCAAGGCTGTGATGGATCTTTGCAAACTGTTTGGCAGAAAAATGTGTGAACGCGGCCATGGCACGATCATCAACCTGTCTTCCACGGGTGCCTTTCAGCCCGGGCCTTATATTGCGTCCTATTATGCCTCCAAGTCTTTTGTGCTGTCTTACAGCCGTGCCATGGCGGTGGAAATGAAGCCATATGGCGTGCATGTATGCTGTGTATGTCCTGGTCCGGTGGATACTGCTTTTTATCAGAAAAGCGGCGGCAGAATGTCTGCGTATCATACAAGTGCAGAACATGTGGCCGATGTGATCATGCATCGCTATCAAAAAAGAACCGTTGTCGTCATCGGTTCTTTGAATCAGTTTCTGTGTATTCTGCCTTCTGGTGTGAAGATGAAATTTTTAGCGAAGATGAAACATCCTAAAACAGATCACGGAAGAAAATGAGCACGCGGTTGAAGAAATCACTGGCTTTGGGAACGGTGAATGTCTGTGATGTTTCTGCTGCGGTTTTCCCATCGGCTGTGATAGTGACATTGAGCTGCTTTGTCTGGTCTTTGTTAGTGACTTTGTAACTTTCTGCAAGATCTGTTGTCACAGCAATCTTTGCCTCATTGGGTACATCTGCTGTAATGTTCTGGCTGCTTGTGACAGTTTCTTCTGTTCTGCCAATGACTTTTTCTGCCATATAGCTGCCAAGTGTATCACCGCTGGATAATACCGTCTTACGTGACCAGCTGTTCAAGGCATTGAGAATGGTGGAGGCATCCTTGAGGTGGGCTGTGTCATAAATATCTGTCATGGCATGGGCTGTTACGGTGATGATCTTCATGCCATTAAGCTCAGCATAGGAAGCCATGCAGTGGCCGGCATCATCGGTATAGCCGGTCTTGTCACCAACAAAACCAGGCAGAGAAATATTGTCACGCTCAATGGCACCGGCAACCGTGGAATACATCAGGTTGCCAAGTGTATCAGTATAGGAAGAGGATGAGAAAATCTGTCTGAATGTCTCATTCTGTACGGCATAGGCTGTCAAAGTGGCAATATCTTTACAGGTAGAGTAGTGATTGTCATCATGCAGGCCGGTGGGATTGACAAAGTGGGTATTGCCCATACCAAGCTCTTTTGCTTTCTGGTTCATGGCCTGCACAAAGGCATCGATGGATCCGCTGACTGTATAAGCCAGGGCATTGACGGCATCTGCTCCGGATGGCAGCAGGGCTCCATACAACAGATCCCTTACGGTAGGTGTATCACCGGTACTGTAGCCGACAACCGCCGCCTCGGCTTCATACAGCCCGTTTAACATTTCATCCGTGATGGTAACTGTCTGATCCAGTGAAATGCCGGATTCCAGCACAACAACAGCAGTCATGATTTTGGTCATGGAAGCAGGATAAATCTTTTCGTCACTGTTTTGATCCAGCAGAATCTGTCCGTTTTCAGGATCAATGACATAGGCATCATCACTTTCCAGATTTACATCCAGGGAAAGCGTGGAAGCACTGCTGTTGGTTTCCTGTGATTCTGCATGAACGGGAATATTCATCGTATTGGCAGTCAGTACTGCCGCAAGTATCAGTTTTGTTATTTTCATGGGGCTATTGTAGCAGAAAGATCAGTCGATGGACTTGCGGATATGGGCATCATAGTCCATGACGTAAAGACACGCATACATCACATTCAGATAATAGGTCATCGCTTCTTCTGAGAAGAAGGAGGCAATGCGGTGGAATTTGGTCTCCTTTGCCGGCAGTAACAAAGTGATATGGCAGATTTTCGCCAATGGTGAATTTGCATTGGCTGTGATGCAGATGAGCCGGGCATGCTTTTTGCGGGCAGCCTGTGCACATCTTACCGTTTCTCCTGTTTCACCCGAATAGGAAAGAAACAAAGCACAGTCTTCTTTCTGCAGTGTTTCGGCAAGGTGGTGCTGTTCCCCATAGACCGGTGTGGCCAGACAGATCGTGCCAGCCCGGATCATGCGGGCATGAAACATCAGACCGGCAAGATAGGCATCGCCTACACCGAAGATTGCGGTCTGTCTGGCATTGTGGATGGCAAGACAGGCCTTGTGCATATCTTCTAAAGACAGTGTATTTCTGGCAGTGCGCAGCGTTTCTGTACTGAGATTGGCAAGACTTGTGGCAATTTCAGAGGTGGAATCATAGCGGGAAAACGGAAAGTTGGGATCCACTGCTTCTTTGGTATTCTCAGAAAGCTGCTGGGCATAGAGAATCTTGAACTGGCGGTAGCCGCTTGTATCCAGCTTTGCACAAAGCCGCATGATGGCACTGGTGGATGTATAGGTCTCTCTGGCCAGTTTCTGAATCGACATCTGCAGCACAGCATCCTTATGGGAAAGGATGTAGTCTGCGATTCTGGCTTCATTCTCACTGAAGCCTTCTTTTTCCTTCAAAGCTGTATTCAGGTTCATGCCTGTATTGTAACATTATGCCGGCATATTTAATAAAAGCATCATATATTCCAGCATAAATTGCCAAGAAGCTTTCCACATGTTCTTATTTTCATCTGAATTCATATCCTAGGAACCAGGAGGAAGAAATCATATGAAAGGTGTAAAGATTGTAACAATTGGCGGTGGTTCCAGTTATACGCCGGAACTGATGCAGGGATTTATCAAACGGTATGCGACACTGCCGGTCCGTGAGATCTGGCTGGTCGATATTCCGGATGGCAAAAAGAAGCTGGAGATTGTCGGTGCCCTTGCCCAGAGAATGTGGGATGCGTCCGGCTATGATGTCAAGGTGCATCTGACTCTGGATCGAAGAGAAGCTTTGAAGGATGCGGACTTTGTCACAACGCAGTTCCGTGTTGGTCTGCTCAATGCCCGGATCAAGGATGAGCGCATTCCGCTCAGCCATGGCATGATCGGCCAGGAGACAAATGGTGCCGGCGGCATGTTCAAGCTGCTGCGCACAGCTCCGGTGATTGCCGATATCATCAAGGATATGAAGGAGCTCTGCCCGGATGCCTGGCTGATCAACTTCACCAATCCCAGCGGCATGATTACAGAGACGGTGATCAGACAGTGCGGCTGGAAGAAGTGCATTGGTCTTTGCAATGTGCCGGTGAATATCATGAAGAATGAGCCGGTCATGATCGGCAAGAAGGAAGGTGATCTGGACTTTGTGTTTGGCGGTCTGAACCATTTCCACTTCCATCGTGTTTATGATAAGGAAACCGGTAAGGATGTGACCCATGAGATTGCTTATGCCATGATGAAGGATGATAAGTCCAACATGGCTAACATCCAGAATGAAAAGTTCCTGCTTGATCAGCTGTTAAGCATGGACTGCCTGCCATGCGGCTATCACCGGTATTACTATCTGACAAGTCAGATGAGAAAGAAGGAACTGGAAGATTATGCTGAGCATAAGACACGTGCCGAGCAGGTCAAGGAAGTAGAGCATCAGCTGTTTGAACTGTACAAAGATCCGGCTTTGCATGAGATGCCAGAGCTGCTTGGCAAGCGCGGCGGCAAGTATTACAGCGATGCGGCCTGCGAGACGATCAATGCCATCTATAATGACTCTGGCAAGGTGATGGTTGTTTCGACTGAAAACAAGGGTGCTCTGGTGGATCTTGCTCCAGATGCGATTGTAGAAGTCAGTGCCAGAATCACCCGCCATGGTGCTGAACCGATTGCCTTTGGGCCGATGGAGCCTGCAGTCAGAGGCATGGTACAGCTGATGAAGGCCATGGAAGAAACCATCATTGATGCCGCTTTGCATGGTGATTATGGCAAGGCACTGGAAGCCTTCCAAATCAATCCGCTTGTGGATCATGGCCAGTGTGCCCAGGATCTTCTCAATGAGATGCTTGTTGCCAATGAGAAGTATCTGCCGAAGTTCCATGACAAGATTGAGGAACTCAAGAAGGCTGGTGTAACGGTACAGGATGAAACAGCCCGCCAGCTGTGTGAGAAGGGTCTTTAAGCGATAAGAAAAGAGCGATGGGAATTGCAGGAAATAATTTCTGCAGTTCTCAACGCTCTTTTTGTGTTTAATTACTCCTCAATCCAGACTTTTTTCATGACAACCGGATGGCTCGGGCGGTCCATGAAGTTGGTTGGTGTGTTGGCAATGTGGTCAACAACATCCATGCCTTCTACCACATGGCCGAAGGCTGCGTACTGGCCATCCAGATACGGTGCATCATCATGCATGATGAAGAACTGGCTGCTGGCAGAGTTATAATCCTGCGCTCTGGCCATGGAAATCACACCGCGGACATGGTGAATCGGGTTGTTTACACCATTGGCGGCGAATTCACCTTTGATGTTTTCCTTGGATCCGCCGGTGCCGTTTCCAAGGGGATCACCGCCCTGGATCATGAAGCCTTTGATGATCCGGTGAAATGTCAGTCCATCATAGAAACCTTCCTTGACCAGCTTGCGGAAATTGGCAGCTGTGATCGGGGCTGCCTGATCATCCAGCTCAATCTTGATCTGAGAGCCATCTTCCATTTCAATAATAACCATGAAATTACCTCACTTTTCTTTTACCAGTGATAACGATACACTACAAAGGAAAGAAAAAGAAGGAAAAAGAAATGAGAAAAACAGGGATTGCAATGCCGGTTGAACAGATATCAAAGCGGGAAGGAACTGGTACATTTGGCAAAGAGACAAAGCAGTTTGTACAGACTCTGGCAAATGCAGGTGCTCAGGCATGGTATGTATCCTGCCTGCAGCCTTCCATTCCTGGCAGCTATACGTCGTATTATGCTCTGGATCCGGTGTATCTTGATATTGAGACTTTATACAAACAGAAGCTGGTGGAGGATCCTTTTGTGTCAATCAAGGAAGGACTGTCAAAAGATGACATCCGGGCAATGAAGGAACCATGGTTCCGTCAGGCCTGGCATAACTATAAGCCGGATTATAACTTTGCCAACTTTGCCTATCAGAGCTGGCTGCGGGATGAAGCCGTATTTGCCTGCTTTCAGAAGAAATTCCATGGCATGCCATGGCAGACGTGGCCGGAAGATTACCGCAATGAGCCATTGGAAGGCAGTATTGACCTGCATGCATTTACGGATGATATCCTGTATGAAACATTCCTGCAGTATGAGCTGTTTCTGCAGTGGAATGCCATCCGCCAGGAAGCAGCGGATCTTGGTATTGAGATCATTGGTGAGCTGCCGGAAACCATCAGTAAACAAAGCGGGCAGGCCTGGGCACACCGTGATGAAAAGGATGAAGAAACGCTCTGGCTGGACCATATGAACTATTCAGGCCGGATCATGAATGTGGTATCTCTGCATCAGAAGGAAAGAGTAATTGGAACTGATCTTTTGAAGAAGCTGAAAGAGAAAAATCCAGAGCTTCAGATGATCCTCTTTGATACAGAAAGCAAGGATGATCTGCAGGGCTATCTGCGGGGAGCTGTGCTGCAGGATCTCTGGCCCAACGCGGATGTGATTGATGTACGGGGAAACAAAGACTGGCGCAAAGAAGATGACGGCTCTGGTCAGCTGGTGATCATGGATCTGGATCAGAATCAGCAGGATTCTTTTCATTCTTAAGAATATGAAACAGGATGTGTGATATAATCCAGTCTGTTTTTGAAAGGTGGAGATACGTATGTCAGTATTTCTGAATATTTTGAAATCAATTGTGTTTGGCATCGTGCAGGGGGTAACCGAGTGGCTGCCGATCAGTTCGACCGGACATCTGATCCTGCTGGAAAAGTTCATGCCGCTGAATGTGTTTGGGGCAGATGCAGCAGCGAATACGGCATTCTGGGATATGTACAAAGTTGTCATCCAGTTTGGATCCATCATTGCCGTGCTGTTATTGTACTGGCATAAACTGTGGCCGTTTGAAAAGGGATATTCTGAGAAAAGAAAGAGAAGTATCCTGCGTCTTTGGATCAAGATCATTGTGGCGACGGTTCCGGCTGCCATTGTCGGCTTCTTCCTGGATGACTGGATTGATACCAAGATGAGCACACCGGTTGTCATTGCCATTGCCTTGATTGCGTATGGTATTGCCTTCATCTTTCTGGAGAAAAGGGAACATCAGTATGAAGTCACGGAGATCAGACAGATTTCCTACAAGAAAGCACTGGAGGTTGGTGCCTTCCAGTGCCTGGCACTGATTCCGGGTACTTCCCGTTCCGGTTCTACCATTCTTGGTGCAACGATTCTGAAGTTTGACCGTCCGACGGCTGCGGAGTTCTCCTTCTATATGGCCATTCCGGTCATGTTCGGTGCTTCTTTGCTCAAGATCGTCAAGATGTTTGCCAAGGGTGTTGTGATGTCCGGGGCTGCCTGGCTTGTTCTGCTTGTCGGTATGTTTGTTTCATTTATCGTATCCGTGGCTGTCATCAAGTATCTGATGGCTTACATCCGCAAGCATGATTTCACCGTATTCGGCAAGTACCGCATTGCGCTTGGTATTCTTGTGCTGGTTCTGGCAATCTTCAAAGTTCTCTAAAAAACAGTTGCCCTGAGGCGGGCACAGTGTTATCATTCTTTGCGTCGTAAAGGGCATTAAAAAAAACGGCTTTTGGAGCCGCGTGGATTTAGTGCCCTTTTTCTTTGTTTATTCGGGCTGGAAAGGATGGGAAAACAAACTCATGAAGTATATTTTCGTTACAGGCGGTGTTGTATCAGGACTTGGCAAGGGCATTACAGCTGCTTCTCTGGGAAGACTTCTGAAGCAGAGAGGCTTCAAGGTCATTTCACAGAAACTGGATCCTTATATTAATGTTGACCCGGGTACGATGTCCCCTTATCAGCATGGTGAGGTCTTTGTCACAGAAGATGGTGCCGAGACGGACCTGGATCTTGGCCATTATGAGCGTTTCATCGATGAAAACCTGAACCAGTACTCCAATCTGACTACCGGCAAGGTGTACTGGAACGTACTGCAGAAGGAGCGCCGTGGAGAATATCTGGGTGAGACAGTGCAGATCATTCCGCATATCACTAATGAGATCAAGCGTTTCATCTACAGTGTCGGCAAGCGTGCTGATGCCGATATTGTCATCACCGAGATCGGCGGTACGGTTGGTGATATTGAGTCTCAGCCGTTCATTGAAGCCATTCGTCAGATTTCCATTGAAAGACCGCAGGATGTCTGCTTCATTCATGTCACTCTGGTTCCGTATATCAGCGGTTCCAATGAGTATAAGTCCAAGCCGACCCAGCACTCCGTCAAGGAACTGCAGAACCTGGGTGTGCGTCCCAATATCATTATTGCCCGCTGCGACGGCCGTCTGCCGCAGAATGTAAAGCAGAAGATTTCCCTGTTCTGCAACGTCAAGCCGGACTGTGTCATTGAAAATACAACCGTCGGTGATCTGTATGAGGCACCAGTCATGCTCGAACAGCAGAATCTGTCTTCCATTGTGTGCCGTGAGCTGCACATTGATCCGGGATCTATTGATCTGAGCGAATGGTATGAAATGCTTGAAAGAATCCACAAGGCAGATGAGGACGTTACCGTTGCTCTGGTCGGCAAGTATGTGGCTTTGCATGATGCTTATCTTTCCGTGGTGGAATCTCTCAAGCACGGCGGCTATGAAAACGGTGCCCATGTCCATATCAAGTGGGTGGAAAGTGAAGATGTCACAAATGAAACGGCACCGGCAATCTTCCGTGATGTTCAGGGTATCATTGTCCCGGGCGGCTTTGGTGACAGAGGCATTGAAGGCATGATCGCCTCGGCGAAATATGCCAGAGAGCACAATGTGCCGTATCTGGGCCTGTGTCTGGGCATGCAGATTGCAACGATTGAATTTGCCAGAGATGTCCTTGGCTACAAGGATGCCAACTCCAATGAGTTTGACCCGGCATCCAAGCATAAGGTCATTGACTTCATGCATGGCCAGAGTGATGACATCGATAAGGGCGGCACGATGCGTCTTGGTGCTTATCCATGTGTGATCCGCAAGGGATCTCTGCTGGAGAAATGCTATGGCGTTGATGAGATTTCTGAGCGCCATCGCCACAGATATGAGTTCAACAATGACTATCGTGACGCCTTTGAGGAAAATGGCATGAACATTGTCGGTACCTCTCCGGATGGCAAGCTGGTAGAAGCCATTGAATGCCCGGCTGACCGTTTCTATATCGGCGTGCAGTATCATCCGGAGTTCAAGTCCCGTCCTAACAAGGCACATCCGCTGTTCAGAGGCTTTGTTTCGGCAGTGCTTGATACCAAGCATGCCAGAACAAAGGATGCAGCATAATTGCAGGAGAAGCATACATGGAAAAGATTATCGTCCTGGACTTTGGCGGACAGTATAAGCAGCTGATTGCCCGCCGGGTCCGTGAAAATCATGTGTATTGTGAGATTCATCCCTATACAACACCACTGGAAAAGCTGAAGGAAATGAACCCAAGCGGCATCATTCTGACCGGCGGACCGGACAGTGTGTATCTGGAAGATTCTCTGTCCTATGATCCGGGTCTGTTTGAGCTTGGTGTACCGGTGCTTGGCATCTGCTATGGTGCCCAGCTGATGGCATATCTGCTGCATGGTGAAGTAAAAACGGCTCCGGTTTCTGAGTATGGCCATACCGAAGTACATGCGGATACAGCAGGCTCGGTATTGCTGCATGACTGGAAGGAAACTTCTACCGTCTGGATGTCTCATACAGATTACATTGCCAAGGCACCGGAAGGCTTTACGGTAACTGCCCATACCCAGGTATGCCCGGTCGCAGCCATGGAGAATTCGGAAAAGAAACTGTATGCTGTGCAGTTCCATCCGGAAGTTGTCCATACCGAAGAAGGACAGAAGCTGTTCCATACATTTGTGTATGATATCTGCCACTGTGCAGGTGACTGGAAGATGGATTCCTTTGTGGAAACATCTGTACAGGAACTGCGTAAGAAGATCGGCAATGGCAAAGTGCTGTGTGCTCTGTCCGGCGGCGTTGATTCTTCTGTATGTGCGGTCTTGCTTTCAAAGGCAGTAGGCAAGCAGCTGACCTGTGTCTTTGTGGACCACGGCCTGCTGCGCAAAGATGAAGGCGATGAAGTCGAAGCAGTCTTTGGCCCCAATGGCCCGTATGAGCTCAACTTTGTCAGAGTCAATGCCCAGGATTACTTCTATGAAAAGCTCAGGGCTGTATCCGATCCTGAGCAGAAGAGAAAGATCATCGGTGCTGAGTTCATCAATGTCTTTGAAAAAGAAGCAAAGAAGATCGGCAAGGTAGATTTCCTTGCGCAGGGAACCATTTATCCCGATGTTGTAGAATCCGGTATTGGCAAGGGTGCTGTCATCAAGAGCCATCACAATGTCGGCGGTCTGCCTGACCATGTCGATTTCAAGGAAATCGTAGAGCCGCTCAGGACCCTGTTCAAGGATGAAGTCAGACAAGTTGGCTTGGAACTTGGCATTCCCAGAAAGCTTGTCTACCGCCAGCCTTTCCCGGGACCTGGACTTGGTATCCGCATTGTTGGTGAAGTCACAGCGGAAAAGGTCAGAATTGTCCAGGAAGCAGATGCCATCTTCCGTGAGGAACTGGAAAAAGCCGGTGTGGATACCGGCAAGGGGCAGTTCTTTGCGGCATTGTCAAATATGCGCTCTGTTGGTGTCATGGGGGATCACAGAACCTATGATTATGCCGTTGTCTTAAGAGGTGTATTAACTTCTGATTTCATGACAGCCGAAGCAGCAAACCTTGACTGGAATCTGTTGCAGACATGCATGAACAGAATCATCAATGAGGTCAAAGGTGTCAACAGAGTCATGTATGATCTGACATCCAAGCCTCCCGGAACGATCGAGCTCGAATAATTTTATTGCATCAGGACAGCTTATAATAAAATGACCTCCGCGACCGGTATCAGAACTGTCAATGTTCTGTAATACTTTCGGAAATCACTTTACAGAGTCGCCAACCAAGCGGCTCTTTTTTTGTTTATAGAAGGACATATTAACAAATTGGTGAATTCTGTGGCTACTGTACTTGTTCATGTACAGTAATGTTAAGCTGGTTGATTATCTTCATTCATGTGAGGTGAATTCCATGGATGGTGAAACAATTGGCACA
>NZ_JAZHUW010000049.1:0-13969 GCF_036453465.1 Lactimicrobium sp. | reverse complement strand
TCAAGGACATTTCCGGGGATGATGTCATACCAGACCGGCAGCCCTGTAGCCTCATCCAGCACCAATACCAGGCGTACCATGACATCAGAAGCAGAAACTCCGTGACAGGATAACGCATTGAACGGATTATCTTCGATATCGTTTGGCAGGGGTGTGGAGTCAACGTAACAGGCTTTCCCGAAGGCCGGGTCCGAGTCCTGCATGACCTTCACAAAGTTCCGGAAGAATGCCATCCGCGTGTCATCTTCACCCATCAGAGAGAAGAACCGGGTATCACAGCGGAGAGTGCTTTCCGGAATGTCATCCAATACATAGGAAGCGAATGACTTTTCGATGAAGTTGTTGCAGGATATCTTCGAGCCATCCTTCAGAACCCCGTGGAGGACATGGCACAACACCCGCTCATAGTCCTGATTTTTTGGAAAAGCAGAACGTAAAGCAGATAGGAGCCTCGCTTTTTTCAAAAATTCCAGGAGCAGGAATGTGTCGCCGAATACGGTGTGGATTTGTGTATCCGGAAAGATATCGGCGCGTTTCAGTCTGGAATCATCCTTCCCAACAGGTGAAAAGGTGTCTGTTTGGGCATTATACTCAACCAATCCTCTGGTGGGAGACAGGAAAATGCCGCTTTTCTTGTCACTGTTCAGCCAGATTACCTTGCCGAGTTTCTCTCTGACAGTGTGTTTGGCGTGGTAGTTGCCAAAATCTCCGTATTTCGTATCAACAATAGCAGCTGATCCACTTGTAATGTTTCCACTTTCATCGCGAACGATTTTTTGCGATTTGATGAATGCCATTGTAGGTCTCCTATCAGAGCTTAAGTCCTATGTAGAACTACATTTATTATAGTTCTGACGTGGTGCAATGGCAATATATAGTTGAGAGCAGCGATAAAACCGCTTATGTGGTTCCCGCAAGGTGAGTGTAGTTCTACTTATTCGCTCATCTAAGGTTTATTAATTGCAAATGCAATTTCAATTAATGCTATGCAAATGCCATTCATGATGGTTGATAAACAAAAAAGTGAAAATTTGAACCAAGAAAAAAGTTTAGAATTTGAAAAGGGTCCAACATTTACCAAGGAAGATGATCATCATTATCAATTGGTATTCGAAAGTTCTGTAGAAAATATGCCGGAATTTATTTCCCGAGTTTACAGATATCGGTCAAATGAATCTGTTTTGGGAATCGGTGATGATAATCTCGTTACAGAGAGATTTATCTTTATGATTGGTAAGAAAAAGGCTTCACAAAATACAGTTACTGAGAATATCAGTGACTTCGGCTATGCATTAACGACAACATATACGTATAAATACACACCTGTTAGTGGATTCTATAGGATGAATTCGATTTCGGTCGGTGGTATTTATACAGATAGTGGATTAGTGTTTGATCATGGCGTTGTATATAGTTGCAATAATGGACAGACCGCCCACTCTTTACCAACTTCTCACTATAAATATACAAGTTTCAAAACTACAGGCGTCGTAATCTTATATGGTGATCCGGCTTGGGAGCCATCTGTTTCTGTAGAAAGAAATGTTGGTCAGGGAACGGGCTTTGCAGTTACTCTCTATTTTACCAGAGGTACTGGTCGTTATGACTCTCCATGGAATCGCTATTTCTAGATCATGATGATGAAAAAATCCCTTATTTTGATCCTGACAGCAATTTGCCTTCTCAGCTGTGCAGCAAATACAAAAAGCCTGGATGTGCCGGATCAAAGTGATCTGCAGGAATTCCGGTATATCTATGGGACTACCGATGGGACGACGTCGGTGAAGGAACCATCAAAGATTACGGAACTGGAATATCTTGAAAATGCAAAGTATGCAGGCAGGATGAAAGACAATACGGTCAAAGATGATGCGGTAACGATTGTACTGACCACAAAAGAAAACCAGAAGATTTACTATTACATCTATCAGGAAGATGGGAGAACGTATCTGGAAGATGTAAATCATCTTGATCTGTATACGCTGGATGACAAAGCGTATACGGATATTGTCAATCAGTGAGAATGCCATCCGGGATATCCGGATGGTTTTCTTAAGGTTTCGTTAAGAATTTCTTTTTCTTTCTCTTTTATAATGTGCGTAAGAGGTGGGGTTATGGCGTCAATTCTTCTGGTGGATGATGAGGTGGATATTCTGCATGCCTTGCGGATTTATCTTTTGCCGTATGGGTATGAAGTGCTTCTGGCAGACAATGGCAGAAAGGCAATTGAGATTCTGAAGGAAAGGCCGATTGATCTTGTGCTGTTGGATATCATGATGCCTGAGATGGATGGCATTGAAACGATTCGTGTGATTCGTTCCTTCTCCAATGTGCCGGTGATCTTTCTCAGTGCGAAAGGCGAAGAGGAAGATAAGATTGCCGGGCTGGAGGAAGGTGCGGATGACTATATTTCCAAGCCATTTTCTGCCAGTGAGGTGATTGCCCGGGTGCGTTCACAATTGCGGCGTTATCAGAATCTTGGCGGTAAGAAAAATGAGCCAGGCATTCTGGTGAATGGCGGCATCAGGCTCAATGAGAAAACGAAGGAAGTCAGTGTGGATGGTGAGCCGGTGCATCTGACAAGGACAGAGCTTCGTCTGCTGGAGTTCTTTATGACACACTGTGGCAGGACATATTCCAGCTCGGCTTTATATCAGGCCTGCTGGGATGAGGAACCCATCAATGGGGATAATGCCATGGCTGTTCATATCCGTCATCTGCGGGAAAAGATTGAGGTGGATCCTTCCCATCCGGAATATCTGCAGGTGGAATGGGGCAGAGGATACAGAATGGAGGATCGCAGCAATGTCAAAAAATAAATGGGTGCACAGAATTGCCTGGGTATTGATGATCGTCCTGTTTTTATGTGCATCTGTCTTTGTTCTGGTAACCCATGACAGTATGTCTGCCTATGGTTCACAGGTATTGATCAATAAACAGATGAATCAGGATGCTCTGGATTATGTCAATGCCTGGCGCAATGATCCCGCATCTGTGAAAACTTGGAATAACGAAGGCTCCAATCTGGAGATTTCACTGTATACCTATGAAAACAATGATCAGAATATGAGCTATGTTACCGGGGCATATCAAGGTGATCGCTCCACCGTTAATGTCAACATCATGTATGATGCCTTTACCGATACAACCTGGTATACAAACAAGACTGCACCCGGTGACAATCAGATCCTGTACCAGGTACGGATGTACCTGCCTTCTGTATTAACAGCACATGATATTTACTGGCGGATGACAAACTTCTTCAGGATGGACAGCTGGTTATCTCGCAATACCATCATTGGCATCCTGAGCGGGATTGGTACCATTGCCCTTGCCATCTGGCTGATTCTGATATCCAATTTCCACTGGCCAAGAAACAGTCTGGATATCCTGGTGATTATGGATATCCTGCTTGGGTGCATGTTTGTGCCGTTTATCAAAGCATATCCTATGCATGCCTGGGTTAACAATGGCAGAATTGTGAATCTGATCATACCGGTGGTCTATGCATTAGTTCTATTTCTTGCCGTTGTCTGTACGATCATGAATCTTGTTTCCTTAGTGCAAAGGCACCGGTTTTCCAGTGACAGTGCCATCGGCTATGTGCTTTCCCATCTGAATACAAGAATCTTTGTCCATCCGGTTTTCCGCGGCATTCTCTATGGCATTCTGATTGCCTTGTGGGTGTACTATCTGCTTTTAAGTGGCTATGAGGAAGAGAAGATTCTGTTCTCGTTTGCACTGCTGGTGCCATGTATAGACGCATTGTCATTACGCCATGGCATGAAGGTGTGTGAAAAGGCAGCGGATGAAATGGCAGGCGGAAAGACAGACTGGCAGATTGATGAGGATACGCTGCGCCATGTGCATGGGCTGTCCTATCAGCTGGCTGTGAAGATGAATCATCTTGGCTCTGCGCTGGATCGGGCAGTTGAACAACGGACAAAGTCACAGCGGCTGCAGTCACAGCTGATTGCTAATGTATCACATGATATCCGTACGCCTTTGACCGTCATTACAAGCTATGTGGATCTTTTGCAGAAGGAACATACACCTGAAGAAGAAAAGGAATATCTGCAGATTCTGGATAAGCAGTGCAGAAGGCTGAAGAGGATGAGTGAAGATGTGCTTGCGGCCTCAAAGGCAGAAAATGGAGCTGTGCCAGTACATCTTGAAAAGATTCAGATCAATGAGCTGCTGTGTCAGGCAGCAGGGGAATACCAGGACCGCTTTGACAAAGCAGGACTGACATTATGCATGGACCTTCCACAGGATGAGCTGGAAGTCAGTGCGGATGGCAGGCTGCTATGGCGCATCATGGGCAATCTTCTGGATAACGCATGCAAATATTCCCTTTCCTCTTCGCGTGTTTATCTGCAGGCAGGTAAGAAAGATGACAGCGTGTGGATCCGTGTTGTCAATGTATCCAAAGCACCATTGAATATGAGCGCAGATGAATTAATGGAACGTTTTGCCAGAGGTGATGTTTCACGCCACAGTGAAGGCAGCGGCCTTGGCTTGTCCATTGTCAAATCACTTGTGACTTTGATGCATGGCAGCTTTGGAATCCATATTGATACCGATCTTTTTACAGCAGAGGTTGTTCTTCCAGAATATGAGGAAAAAGATGAACTGGTGGAACAATCAGAACAAATATCATAAGACAGCAAAGGCCAGAATACCGAGTGGGTATCCTGGCCTTTTCAGACTGCTGTTTTGAATTGGATAATGATTCTGCATTTCTGAGTCAGTCAGAATGATCTTTTCGAAATCTTTCATCCATGTTATAACCGCAGTATTGTGAGGATACTTGATGCGTGAGGAACAGAAGAACAGATATCTGAGTGTTGGTGTGGTAGCTCATGTGGATGCGGGCAAGACAACCTGTATTGAGGCGATGCTGTATGAAGCCGGCAGGATCAAAAAGGCTGGCAGAGTAGATCATCGTGATACAGTACTTGACTATGATGAACAGGAGCGTGCCCATGGCATTACCATCTATGCCAAGGATGCCTGGCTGGACTGGCAGGATGAGCGGGTGTTTGTCATTGATACACCAGGCCATGTCGACTTTTCTGCTGAAATGGAACGTTCTTTGTCGGTGGTGGATCTTGCCGTCATTGTCATCAATGGCCAGGATGGTGTGCAGTCCCATACAAAAACCATCTGGAAGTGTCTGGAATACTATGGTGTTCCGGCTGTCATCTTCGTTAATAAGATGGATATTGCCCATCATTCCAAAGAAGAATTGTTAAAGGATCTGCAGAAAGAATGCAGCGACATGTGCATTGACTGGCAGTCCTCAGCAAAAGAAGAAAATATTGCCATGGCTTCGGAAGAGATGATGAATGCCTATCTTTCTGCCGGTCATCTGTCTCATGAACAGATTCAGGATGCCTTTACCAGAAGACAATTCTTCCCGGTTCTGTTTGGCAGTGCTCTGCATCAGGAAGGCATTCGTGAACTGCTGGATACGATTGTTTCTTTACCTATGGAAAAGCAGTATCCGGATACCTTTGGTGCGCGTGTGTATGCCATTTCTACAGATCCTAAGGGTGACCGCCTCTGCCATGTGCGGGTAACCGGCGGTGTACTGTCAGCCAAGATGAATGTGTCTGAGAATGAAAAGGTTGATCAGATCCGGCTGTATACCGGCCAGAACTATGAGATGGTCCAGGATGCCTATCCGGGCATGATCTGTACATTGAAGGGATTGCATTCTGTGGAAGCCGGGGATGGATTAGGCTTTGAAGAGGATCTGGAGCGTCCCTTGTTGAATGCATGCATGGATTACAAGCTCATTCTGCCGGATGGTGCAGATGTTCTGGCATTGCGTGATGTATGTTCCCAGTTAGCAGCGGAAGATCCCACTCTGCAGGTAGATCTTGACGCGGATCATCATTCCATCCATGTGCGCATCATGGGTGCCATGCAGATGGAAGTACTGCAGAAAAAGATCTATGAGCGCAGCGGTATTGAAGTTGGCTTTGGCCACGGCGGCATCGTCTATCATGAAACGATTGCAGATAAGGTGATCGGGGTTGGACACTTCGAGCCATTGCGCCATTATGCTGAGGCGGTTGTACAGCTGGAACCACTGCCTTTGGGCAGCGGTGTCCAGGTAGAATCACGCATTCCTGCCGGTATGTTATCGGGTATGTTTGAGCGCTCCCTTCTTTCTGCTCTGCGCCATGAACACCGCGGGGTATTGACCGGATCGCCATTGGATGATGTGCGCATTACCCTGATTGCCGGCAGGGGATCACTAAAACATACCAGCGGCGGCGATATGCGCCAGGCAGCCAGAAGAGCGGTACGGCAGGGACTGATGAAAGCACAGAGTATTCTGTTAGAGCCCTATGAAGACTTCCAGGTCAGTGTGCCGTCTTCTTCTTTGTCTCGTGTTCTCTTTGATCTGGATCAGCGGGACTGTACCTTTTCCATTCAGGAAGATAACGGTGATACCAGTGTGATTACTGGCAAGGGTCCGGTGCGTACCATGATGGATTATCAGAAGGATCTGACTGCCAATACCCATGGTCTTGGCCGTTTGTCTGCCAGTGTGTCAGGCTATGAGAAAGTGAAGAATCCCGATGCCATCATTGCTGCGAAAAACTATGATCCGGACAGTGATCTGCGCAATCCGACGGGTTCGGTGTTCTGTGCCAATGGGGCAGGATACTTTGTGCCTTGGACGGATGTGGAAAAGCATATGCATATTGATCTGCATCAGGAAGGCAGCAGTGCCGGGTATCGTCATGAGACGATCAAGGTAGCTGAGAATGATCTTTCCCGTATTCTGACAAGTGCTTCTGGCAATAACCGCAATCTGAAGAAGAAAGCAGCACCTGTCAGAAAGAAGGATGATGAGCGTGAACATGTCGAGATCAAGCCGGCTTCTTTGAAGGAAAGACGGATGATCATCGATGGATATAATTGTCTGTATGGCTGGAAGAGCATGGAACCCTATAAGAATGGGAATCTTTCGGTTGCCAGAGAGAAGCTGATTGATATCATCTATGCCTGGCAGGCATATTACAAGGCACCGATTGTGCTTGTGTTTGATGGCTATCAGCGCAAAGACAATGCCGGTTCCGTGGAAAACCGCCGGGGTATGACGATTGTGTATACACGTACGGACCAGACAGCCGATGCCTGGATTGAAAAGACGATTGCCGGTCTGAAGGGCAAGTATGATCTGACCGTTGTGACAAGTGATGGTTTGATTCAGAATGCTGTACTGGCAGCCGGTGCAAAGCGGATGTCATCACGTGAGCTGGAGGAGGAAATTGTAAGATGAAGATCAGAAGAGCAGAAGAAAAAGATATTCCGGTTGTTGAGAAGCTGTTGAATGAAGTGCTTGAGATTCATGCCGGTATCCGTCCGGATATCTTTGTGAGTGGAACCGTGAAGTATACAGCAGATGATCTGAAAAGGATGTTTTCTGATGACAGCTTTCTGATCTATGTGGCTGTGGATGACAAGGATGAGGTGCTTGGCTATGCGTTCTGCCGTCTGCAGGCACAGCCGCATCGGGATAATATGGTCCAGTTTAATTCCCTGTTTATTGATGATCTGTGTGTGGATGAACGGGCACGCGGCATGCATGTGGGCCAGGCATTGTTTGATCATGTCAAACAGAAAGCTGCGAAGCTTGGCTGCTATGAGGTGACATTGAATGTATGGCAGGGAAATGATAATGCCATTGCGTTCTATCAGAAAATGGGGCTGAAAGTGCAGGAGATGCGGATGGAATATATCCTGGATGACAGGAAGAAATGATGAAGAAGCGCACCATTGAAATGGATATGGTTCATGGTCCTTTGTACCGGAACCTGATTGTTTTTTCACTGCCTTTGATGGCGGCCAATCTTTTGCAGATGGCGTTCAATGCGGCCGATACGATTGTTGTAGGAAAGTTCTCCGGTCAGACAGCTCTGGCTGCGGTTGGCGCGACGGCACCGATCATCAATCTGATTGTCTCTTTGTTTGCCGGGCTTGCCATTGGTGCCAACATTGTCATTGCCCGTGCTATTGGCAAAGGGGCAAAGGAAGAAATTGCCACCGGTGTCAATGCCGGTTACTGGCTGTCTCTAGTCAGCGGCATTCTGTTAACCATCTTTGGCTTACTGCTGTCACCCATGCTGTTAAAAGCCATGGGTACACCGGATGACATCATATCCTTAAGTGTGCTGTATCTGCGTATCTATTTCCTTGGCTCCATTCCGCTGCTTGTCTATGACTTTGGCTCAGCAGCCTTGAGAGCAAGAGGCGATACCCTGCATCCAACCATCTATCTCTGCATCAGCGGTGTGCTCAATGTCTTTTTGAATCTCTTCTTTGTCATTGTGCTGCATCATTCAGTGGATGGTGTTGCTTTGGCTACGGTGATTTCGGAGATTGTTTCAGCTGTGCTTGTATCATGGTCATTGGTACATGAAACGGATGAAACAAGGCTGGTGCCTTCTTTGATCCGGTATCATAAACATGAGACACTGGAGATTCTTCGTGTTGGCATTCCGGCCGGCCTGCAGTCCATGATGTGGGCGATTTCCAACATTGCTGTACAGTCATCCTTGAATACATTTGGCTCGGTTGTTGTTGCTGGAAACAGTGCAGCGCAGTCGATTGAAAGCTTTGTGTATATTGGTATGGAAGCTTTCTCTCAGGCAGCAATCACCTTTACATCCCAGAATGCCGGAGCCGGTGAAAAAAAGCAGATCAAACGTCTGCTTGTGGTATTAAGCATCATGATGTTTATTGTGTCATTTGGCATTGGTGCTGCCTTGACACTGACAGGAAGGTACTGCCTGCGTCTGTATACCAACGATGATGCCGTCATTCAGGCAGGTATGGTCAGAATACGCTTTGTCGTGTTCTGGCTGTTTCTCAATGGCCTGCTGGATGTGCCGGCAAGCTCATTGCGCGGCATGGGATACAGCACACTTCCTACTGTGATTATGCTTGGCGGTATTGTCGGGGTCAGGCTGCTGTATATTGCTACGATCTTTCAGGCAATGCCGACACTGAACGTGCTGTATTTCTGCTTTCCACTGTCCTGGGCCATCACGCTTGTATTACAGTATGGCTTCTGGATCTATGCCTACCGCCGGTTCTGATGATTCAAGATTGAGATACATGATGTGCATATCCTGATAGGAGCCGTCTTTGATCCGGAATCCTTTTGGGATCACACCGACTTCTTTGAAGCCGCATCTTTGATAGAGATGGCGGGCATGGATATTGGTATCGACAACACCATTGAACTGCATGTAGCGAAATCCCTGTATTTTGGCCTGATGGATGCTGTCTTTGACAAGCATCTCGCCGATATGTTTACCGCGCAGATCAGCCCGGACAAGATAAGTCGCATTGGCACCGGAAGAGCAGCGGCCAAAGATGTTTTCATGCAGCAGATAAAAGCCGGCAACACGGTCCTCATCAATGGCACAGTGCACCGTCTTGCCGGCAAGAAAAGATGCCAGCTGTTCCGGTGTCCATTTGTCTTCAAACGGGAAGGATCCTCCTTCCTCGACAACTTCATTCCAGATCGATGTCATCTGTTGTAAATCTTCAGCTTGATATGTACGCAGTGTGACCATAAGTACCTCGTATTTCTTTCTGGCAATGATAGCACAAAAGCTGTAGTATCATGGGAGTGACGCAGGAGAATTGATTGATGAAAATTTGGATTACAAGACATGGCCAGACGGACTATAACAAGAAACATCTGATGCAGGGCAGAACCGATGCGCCGCTGAATGAAACAGGCATCCAGCAGGCCAAAGAGGCAAGGGCAAAGATCGGTGATATGCATTTTGATGCGGTCTATGCCAGTCCTTTGCAGAGAGCAAAAAAGACAGCCAGCATCATCGGTGATGTGCCGGAGGATCAGATTATTATCGATCAGAGGCTGACAGAGGTGGATTTCGGCAGATATGAAATGCACCGGTATGAATGTCTTGGCCCGAAGATGACATTCTACTGGCTGCTGCCGGAATTTCTGCCTTCACCGGCGACGGTAGAACCGCTGTCTTCCATGATTGCGCGCAGTTCTTCCTTCCTGCAGGATCTTGAAAAGAAAGACTATGATAATGTTCTGGTTGTCTGCCATGGCGGCATCATGCGCACCCTCTGCGGCTATCTCAAACACAGCCCCAAAGGCATCATGTGGAGACCAAAGCCGCATAACTGTGAAATCCGTGTCTTTGATACGGAGAAGAAAGATCATCCGATGATCAAAGATATCCGCTAAAAGCTTAATATTTGAAAGTAATTATAGCTGTAACTAATAAATTGCTAACCTTTGCTGTTTTCTTGATAGAAGGAGGAATTATTATGAGTTCAGTTATGAGTGCTATTCGTAATACAATCCCAATTAATCAATTTAATCGCGGGCTTGCCGGGAAAATATTTGAAGATGTAAAAAAACCGGCGCTAAGGTAGTGATGAAGAATAATGTTCCAGAGTGTGTATTGCTCTCTCCGGAAGAATATACAGAGTTAATTGATGAGTTGAATGATGCCCGGCTTCTTGCTATGGCAGAGGAAAGAATTGAGAAAGCTGATCTTTCAAAAACAGTTTCTGCAAAAGATGTCTATAAAGAGCTTGGAATTTCAGAAGATGATTTGGCAGATTATAAGGATGTAGAAATTGAATGAAATGGCAATTAGAATATCTTCTTGAAGCTGTTAAAGATTTAAAACGTTTAGATGGTTCAGAACGTATTTTAGTTACAAAGGCAATCAAAAAAGTATTGGATGATCGAGCCTGCTGACAAAGTAGGCTCCAGAAACACAATTCATGATAAGAAATCCCATTCGAATCAGTCTGGATGGGATTTCTTTATGTTTTCTTCTCGAAATATACTAAAAAAGGATATTATTCCTTGCCATTGGTGTCCTTACTGCTGTTTTCAAGTGTCTTTATCCTCTTCAGGTTCACGAGAAAAATCGATACCGCTGCCTGTATCGTCATTCCAATCATTCCGCATGCATGTGCTTCTCCATAGTCAAGAGTCTGCTTGAGCTCAGCGTTCTTTGCCTCGATCTTATACCGTTCGGCATAGAGCTTCCTAAATTCATCAGTATTCATGTAATCCATCTGAGCAATATGCGTATCTGATTTGATCTTTACGGAGTATGTTTTTGATTTGGCCCCTTTTTTATAGCATCCTTCTCTAAGGGGACATGTTTTACATTTCTCTATATCAAAGAAATAAAGAATTACCCTCGTGTTTGATCCATCCGCTGCTTTTTCCTGTCCGCTCTTGCACTTCCGGATTGCCATGTGTCCTGCAGGGCAAACATACATACCTGCATCTTTATTGAATTCAAACTCCTTTTTCCTGCTTCCATGAAGAACATTCTCACTCAGCTTTGATGCCAGTCTGATTCCTTTTTCAGTAGTGTAATCAATATTATCTTTCTCAGAATATGCTCCGTCTCCAATCAGTGCATCTGCCTTTACTCCTGCCGCTTCTGCCTTTTCAATCAGATTCACTGCCTGCTTTCCATCGTGTTTCTCGCCGGTCGTCACCGTCGCACTTACAATGACTCTGTCAGTTGTCATTGCAATATGCGTCTTATAGCCAAAGAAAGAAGTATCTGCAGTCTTGTGTCCAATCTTCGCGTCCTGATCTTTGGAATATTCCAGCTGCTCATTCGTGTCATCAACTCCTTCTTTGAGGTAGTTGAGACGCTCCTGAATATCCGGAATGCTTTTAAAGCGTTCATCAGAAGTGATCAGATCCAATAGTTCCCTGCAGTATTCAATCTCATCTTCCAGAAGACCGCTGCTTTCCCGCTTCTTAGGCATTTTATCCTTCATGGATTCATCTGCTGCATATACGGATTTGCGTAGTTCCTTTGCCCGCCTGATCAGTTCTTCCCGCGCAGAGATGTGCTGGTAAAGCGCATTGGTATGTGTGGAATCAACGATGATCTTCTCATGATCATGAATAACGCCTTTCTTTTTTCCAAGCTCAACCGTTTCGCCAATCAGCACATCCAGCAGATCCGTATCCTTGAGTCTGGTTCTGCGAAACTTGGTGAGCAGACTGGGATCAATGAATTCCGTTTGTTCAGGAGAATATCCCAGAAAATATTTCATCTCCATGTCATATCGAACCCGCTCAATCAGATCGCGATCGCTCAACTTGCGCGCGGTCTTCAGAAGGAGATATTTAAACAGCAGTACAGGATCTGCAGCGATTCTTCCCATACACTCGCTGTAATTCTTCCTGACTTCATTTGCGACAAAAGAGAAATCGATATTATCGTTAAGCTGACGCCAGAAGTTGTCAGCGGCAATCAGAATATCATAAAGCCCATTGTAAGGGCCAACATCCAACTGGGGCATATCAATCATTTTAAGCATAGGGAAACCTCACTGTGTATAGCCATATTATACACCATGCATGCATGATATACAAGAAAAAAATAAACGCGTAATCATCAGATTATTGAGATTACGCGCAAATCATAGAGGCATTTAACACCAGACTGCTCTATTGGAGATCGGTGAATCAGTTTTTCAATAACCGCACTTTTTCAGCAGCCTCGGATGATCCCATGCCTTCTGTAGAAGGAGGACTGGGAAAACCACTTGGCCATAAAAATGGCAATAATTTATATGGATTTCTGAAAATCAAGCTGATCAGAGCGGGAATACGAGTTGTTTATCAATTGAAACGTGAAGAAGATACAATGCTTGTGATCATCATTGGAATGCGCTCTGATGATGAAGTCTATGAGATTGCATCAAGGCGCATCAATAAATATCGTTTATAACAAAGAAAAGAGAAATAGAACCAGGGAATCAATAATTTTGAGCAGGTTTAACAAAACGGAACATCTTTCATTTGATCTGGTGTTCCGTTTTCTTTATGTGCAATGTTTACTTTTGGAGTTTTTCCAGGCTATGAGGGCTTCGAGAACAGGCATTATTGTTGCAAGTTTATCTTCGACTGGTGCATGGAAAGATTATGAATAATAGGATGCTGCAAGCAGAATCAGCAGTAACATGCTGCACATATAAGTGATATTGATGATCCGCTCGCCTTTGGTGGCATCTATTGTACTTTCTTTACCCATTCGTGGATATAAAATCATGAGGATAATCACTACTGGGCCTAGCGTGAAAACAATGACATCTTTAAATGTTCCATTTACTGCATGCATATTGACCGCAAGTGCAAAGGTGAAGCCAAGGATCGAGATGAGGTGATAAAACAGCTTTTTCTTTCTCATGGTTTCCTCCATATATGTAAAGTGGATGTGTATCAAGACATTTGATAAGTTATACGCCTGGATGAACAGCTATTTTATTAGGATTTGATAGACAGAAATAACAGTTTCTTCAATTAACAGAAAAGGGCAGGATAGATGTCGGCAGGTGCATTGTGCAGGATGATGATCAGAAGAGCAATAGAAAATAACAGACCACCTGCTGCCGCCTTGGATGAAATATGTCTTGTTACGGCAAAAATCACTTTGATAAACAGGATGATCAGCAGAATACTGATACTCAGGATTCTGAAGACGGCCACTGGTACAAAATGATAAGCTTTCTGCTGTTCCAGGATATATCCGTTATTAAGCCGGCAGACAATGAAGAAGATCATGAGATACAGCACATACAGGACGATGTGAATCAAGAGCGAGTGTTTATCTGCTTGGGCTATTTCCGTCATGATGTAATCTCCCTTTGCAATATGGATGCTGCAGTTTTTTAATATTTCGAATTGTCTGATTCTGATAAAGCAGAAAATGTATGATTACACCCATATGTTAGCCCACAGAATTTTCGGATACAATCTATTTTCATGGCATAAGCGTTTTTCCTGAGTTTTGAAGCTGCGGTTCAAATCCTCTGATTGCCATAATTTCAACTTGCTCAATATTGATGCTTGTTTCTGCAGAGTAAAATCTGCAGTTTTTTTGTCAATCTTTTTATATTTCTATGTAGT
>NZ_JAZHUW010000048.1:0-15693 GCF_036453465.1 Lactimicrobium sp. | reverse complement strand
TGCTAGCCACTGCTTTCACCCTCGGCGTCACCGCCTGCGGCTGGTGGTTCACTTCACTTGGCGACAAATACCCGTGACCTGCGTCTGCTGCAGGCTGGATGTGTGTCATGCCCGACACACCTAAAAAAGGCCAGAAATGGGAAATTCCATTCCGACCTTTTCTTTTTGTTATGACAGCAGTCTTTTCAGCTCTTTTTACGATACAGCCAGTTGCCAATCGCCTGAACAAGCTGGACAAATACAATCAGGATCACAGATGTCCAGAACAGATACTTGATATCGTAAGACTGGTAACCTTTTCTGATGGCAACATCACCAAGACCGCCGCCGCCAACGGTACCAGCCATTGCGGAAGCACCGACCATGTTGATGATGAGAAGGACGATGCCGTTGAGCAGACGGGGAACACTTTCCTTGAAATATACTCTCCAGATGATCTGCATATCAGTTGCGCCAAAGGACTTGGCCGCTTCAATGACACCGGGATCCGTTTCACGCATTGCGTTTTCAAACACACGGGCAATGAACGGAATGGCATAGATGGTCAGCGGCACGATGGCAGCCGTTGTGCCGATAGACTTGCCGACAATGAGTCTTGTCAGTGGAATGACCAGCAGCATCAAGATAATAAACGGGAAAGAACGGAAAATATTGACGATGACATCCAGGATGCCATAGACAACTTTGTTAGGCTTTAAGCCATCCGGTGCTGTCAGGGTCAGTACAATCGACAGGAAGAAGCCGATGATGACAGCCACCAGGGTGGAGACAAATACCATGTACAGGGTCTGCTGTGTGCCCTGCCATAAAACTGCAGACATACTCATGCTTTCAGCACCTCCCAGGCCACACCTTTTTCTTTCAGGAAGGCAGCGACGCGGTCCTGATCTTTCTCATCGATGTTAATGACAAGGGAACCGTAGATATCGGTGCGGAATTCCTCCAGTTTTGCCCAGCAGATCGAGAAGTCAATGCCAAGCTCTCTTGCCATCTCTGTAATAACTGGTTCTTTGGAGCTGTTGTCTGTGAAAAACAGCTGGACATTGACACCGGTTGTCGGCAGATGCTGGCCCTCTTCACCAAGGAAGCGGCGGATATCCGCAGTCGGACGGACAAACAGATCTTCCGGCTTGCCTTCTGCCAGTACAACACCATTTTTCAAAAAGGCAACACGCTCACAGATCTGCTTGACGACTTCCATCTGATGAGTGACAACCACGATGGTGATACCCATCTCTTTGTTAATCTTCTTCAGCAGTTCCAGAATACCATTGGTGATACGTGGATCCAATGCACTGGTTGCTTCATCGCAAAGCAGGATCTTGGGATCATTGACCAGAGCTCTGGCAATGGCAACACGCTGCTTCTGACCGCCGGATAATTCAGACGGACGGGCATGCACTTTATCCGAAAGACCAACCAGATCAATCAGATGCTCGATTTTCTGCTTGTTTTCCGGCTTGTTGGGATTAATGCCCCAGAAATGCATCGGCAGTGCCACATTGTCATAGACATCCAGACGGCTCAGCAGATTGAAGTTCTGGAAAATCATGCCCATGTCCTTGCGCTGCTCACGCAGCTTCTTCTTGTCATGGCAGTCAATCTTCTGCCCATCTACTGTAATTGTGCCTGACTGGAAATCTTCCAGGCCATTGATGCAGCGCAGCAGTGTGGACTTGCCGGCACCGGACTGGCCGATGATTCCGTAGATTTCCTTGTCATTGATATGAATATTGATATTCTTGAGAACTTCGTTATCACCGAAGCTCTTCTGTACATTTACCAGATCAATCATGCAATCGCTCCTTCCTGTAAACAACAAATGTTCAGGAGTGATTTCTCACCCCTGAACAGATGCTTATGATTGATGTAAGACTCAGTCAGAAGTAACCGGGTTGCCATTCTCATCAATGAAGGAAGCAATGACAGATCCCTTGTAGGTATCTTCAATATACTGCTTGACCTTGTCAGATGTAATGGCCTTTACAAGAGCCTTTGTCTTCTCACTGTCCAGGTTATCCTTTTCAACAACCACGAAGTTTGTGCGGGCAATCTTTGTAGCATCATCGAACTGCTCAACATAGATGGCCGGGTGTGTGGAAGGCAGGCTTGCTTCAAGAGCATAGTTGCCATTGACAACCGCAATGTCGACATCATCCAGTGTACGGGAAACTTGTGCTGCTTCAACCGGTGTGATCTTGTAGTTATGCGGATTCAACTCACTGTTGCCATTGAATGTGGATTCAGTGACATAGTCTGTTGTGCCAGGATCCTTCAGCAGGCCAGCCTGTACAAGCACTCTCAGGCCGCGGTCCAGGTTATCAGAATCGTTCGGCAGAGAAATCTCGGCACCATCCTGCAGATCATCCAGGCTTGTCAGCTTGGAAGAATAGATGCCCATCGGTTCAATATGTACACCGACAGCAGCAGCCAGATGCAGGCCGTTGGATTCATTCTGATCATTCATGTAGCCAAGTGTCTGGAAGTAGTTGGCATCCAGAGAGCCCTCTTCCAGGGCAGTATTTGGTGTGACATAATCTGTGAACTCAGTCACTTCCAGTGTCCAGCCATCCTCTGCCAGAACATCTTTAACAACATTGTTCAGAATCTCTGCATGCGGTGTGGATGTCGCACCAACCTTGATGACCTTATCACCTGAATCTGCAGATGCACTGCTTGATGTTGAAGCAGTGGAAGCACTTCCGCATCCTGCCAGGGATGCTGCCAGCACAGCAGCTGTAATGGTTCTGATCAAATTCTTTTTCATAGCGTTTTCTTTTCCTCCTCTTTTTCCTTTTTGCTTGAAGCGGAAAGATGCCGGTAAAAATAAAGACAGCACCCTCATAGATAAGGGCGCTGTCTGCGCGTTACCACCTTACTTCAAAATGACCTCACGGTCACTTCCTCTTCAAGTACGCCGAATAAACCAGAAATACTCGCAATCTATAACGGGATTCCCCGTCCTGACCTACATGTCGGCCAGGCAGCTCCAGGACCATGTTCAATCAGTGCCGCCGCAGTTTCCTTTCAGCAGATGCAGAAACTTCTCTGTATGCCTTGGCTCTCTGTTTACTCTTCCCTTCCTTGCCTTTGATGGTTCTTAGTATACCCTCCAAATTTCGCGATGCAATACTTCCACAAATACCAGAAAACGATCATCAGTTATAGCTTTGATCTATAGCAAAGCTGGAAGTATCACGTTTGGTCTTCTGTTTTGCAAAAGAAAATGGCTCTATGGCAGAAATGCCACAGAGCCAGTATGTTATTGAATCTGTTAGTCTGAAGTAACCGGATTTCCTTTTTCATCAATGAAAGAAGGAATGACCGCACCTTTGTAGGTATCCTCAATGTACTGCTTGACCTTGTCAGATGTGACTGCCTTGACCAGCGCCTTGGTCTTTTCACTGTCCAGCTGGTCTTCTTCCACAACGATGAAGTTCGTACGGACAATCGTTGTTTCCGCGTCAAACTGTTCTACGTAGATTGCCGGATATGTGGACGGCAGATCTGCTTCCAATGCATAGTTGCCATTGACAACGGCAATATCGACATCATCCAGTGTACGGGAAACCTGTGCTGCTTCTACCGGTGTGATCTTGTAGTTATGCGGATTCAGCTCGCTGTTACCATTGAAGTCTGTTTCAGACAGATTGCCATCGGTGCCAGGATCCTTCAGCAGGCCTGCCTGAATCAGCACTCTTAGACCGCGGTCTGTATTCTCGGTATCATTCGGCAGAGAAATCTCAGCACCGTCCTGCAGATCATCCAGACTTGTAATCTTGGAAGAATAGATGCCCATCGGCTCAATATGCATGCCAACGGCCGCTGCCAGGTGCATGCCTTTATCTTCATTCTGTCCTTCCATGTAGCCAAGTGTCTGGAAATAGTTGGCATCCAGGGAGCCTTCCTCCAGTGCTGTATTTGGCGTGACATAGTCCGTGAACTCGGTCACTTCCAGATCCCATCCCTCCTCTGCCAGCACATCCTTG
Source organism: Lactimicrobium sp. (assembly GCF_036453465.1). Classification (NCBI taxonomy): domain Bacteria; kingdom Bacillati; phylum Bacillota; class Erysipelotrichia; order Erysipelotrichales; family Erysipelotrichaceae; genus Lactimicrobium; species Lactimicrobium sp. Next base: position 11,704 of record NZ_JAZHUW010000048.1, on the reverse strand, counting down.
ACAACATTGTTCAGGATTTCAGCATGCGGTGTTGTGGATGCACCTACTCTGATTACCTTGTCAGATGAAGAAGATGATGCACTGGATGAAGATGAAGAAGCTGCGGCAGTTGAACTTCCGCATCCTGCCAGAGATGCCGCAAGCAGCGCTGCTGTTACTGTTCTGATGACATTGCGTTTCATAATGTTTCCTTTTCCTCCCCTTTGGTTTTTCAGCGCAAAGAAAAAGAAGTAAGAAAAACAGTGTGCCACAGTATACAACAGATGCATAAAAGCCATCTTTATGCTGTTTCTGCTGTTCTCTTCTCTTTCCTGCTTTAATGTGTTCAGTTTACTTTTCAAAGTCAGGAAAGAAAAATATCAGAAAACAATCATCAGATATAGGCATAATCTATTACCTGACAGTCTATGTTGTAAATCTGCCAAAGACATACCACGCATGAGGTCCATTGCATTATGATTGAATTAATGTTTCAGGAGGATTTTTATGAAAGCATATTATACCGGTATTCATACTGTGATCACAGGAACAGTATCACTGCAGGAAAACAGTTCCGTCTGGCACAATGCCGTCCTGCGCGGTGATATGGAGCCCATTGCTGTTGGTGCCAATACCAACATTCAGGATCTTGTCATGGTGCATGGATCCAAAGGACATCCTGTGACAATTGGAAACAATGTTACGGTTGGCCACAGTGCCATCATCCATGGCTGCACCATAGATGACAATGTGCTGGTCGGCATGGGCGCCATTATCATGAACGGCGCTCATATCCATGCCAATACGATTGTCGCTGCAGGTGCTCTTGTTCCCCAGGACAAGGAATACCCGGAAGGTGTATTGATTATTGGCGTACCAGGCAGAATCATGCGCAATCTGAGTAAAGAAGAAATTGAAAATATCCAGAAAAATGCAGATAACTACTGTCAGCTGGCCAAAGACAGCCTCATACCACATTCACTTTGAAATCCGGCTGACACTTTCTCCTTCCACAATGTGAAACGGCACCATACTGTGGCAGGCAGGTGCATCTGTCTTGATCCGCATCAACAGATCATTGACACTGCTGCGCACAATTGTCTCGGTATCCTGACATACCGTTGTCAGACGGGGAACTGTAAACTGGGAATAGTCGATGCCATCAAAGCCAATGATGGAAATATCCTGTGGAATACGGCGGCCTGCTTCAGAGAATGCCCGCATAGCACCTATGGCAACCGTATCACTCATGCAGAATACTGCTGTGACTTCCGGGAATGTCTGCAATAGATTCTTCCCTGCTTCATAACCGCCTTCCAGAGAAAACTCACAGGGAGAATACTGCCGGCTGCGTACAAAGGGAAGATCGTGCTCCTTCAGACAGCTGCTTAAACCATGAAAACGTTTATAGGCAACCTGTCCTTTGACATCCGGATCCACGCCGCCCAGCAGACCGATATTACGGTGTCCGTGGTCAATCAGATAGGCAGCTGCTGCCCGGGCACCGGCATCATCATCCGTACAGTAAGAAGAAAGACTGTCAATGTGCAGATCATTGCCATCGGCCGCTACCAGTACGGCTGGCACACCCATCTCTTCATATTCATGGCGGAAATGGTCCAGGTCAGCACCCAGAAACAGCAATCCGCGGGGATGATTGTCATGACAAATACGTTTTGCGGCCAGAACTTCATCACTGTTTTCATCCAGGAAGACAACTTTCACTTCTTTCCCTGCCTGTTTCAGCATGCTCTGGATATTCTCCAGCATGCCATTGAGAAAGATGTTGCAGGTGCTCTTGATAAACACCGTAATACTGCTTGTATGCGTCTGTTTAAGCAGCTTTGCATTGGCATTGGGCTGATAGCCCTCCTGTGCAATCACCTGTTCAATCTCTTTTCTTGCTTTCTCTGAAACATCCTGATGATGATTGATCACCCGGGATACCGTACCAATACTGTAACCGGTAATCCTGGCAATATCCTTAATCGTTGCCATGCTTTCCTCCTGTATCCACCATGCTGGATGAACTGCCCTTTCCACCAGCATTCTTTTTCCGCTGCCAGTAAGCAGCACCTCTTTTATTTCTGTCAGGTACGCCGGTAATATCCTTCCTGCGTATCCATGTCATTGGCTTTATCTTCATTTTTACCTCTGCATTACAAGTATATGCGCCGGCAAAGACCATCACAACCATTCTCTTGCCATACAAAAAAGCACATCAGGATTCCCCGATGCGCCAGGCAATTGCCTCCTCAGCAGAAATCGGCCGGCTGAAATAGAAGCCCTGAATATAATCACATCCCTGCTTCTTCAGGATCTCATACTGCTCCTTTGTCTCGACACCTTCCGCAATCAGGCTGCGGCCCAGATGATGCGCCATGGAAATCAGATCATTCATCGCATCCTGTGCCCCTGGTTTCAGCCATTCTGTCACAACCGAGCGGTCAATCTTGATCGTATTGAACGGAATCCAGCTCAGATAGCTCAACGAAGAATAACCGGTGCCAAAATCATCCATGAGCAGGCCGACACGGATCCTGTGCAGCTCATCAAACAGTCGCACAGATTCCTGTGTATTGTTCATGAACATGCTCTCTGTAATCTCAATCTTCAGAAGATGCGGTGGAATATGATACTTTTCCAGCATTTCCTGCAGCCATTTTACATAGCCCGTATCACTGATCTGACCCGGACTGTAATTGATCGAAACCGGATACAGCTTTCTGCCCTCACACTGCCACAAAGCCATCTGGGCAATGACTTTTTCGGTGATGATTCTGCCAACTTCACAGATCAGTCCGGCTTTTTCCGCCGCCGGAATAAACACATCCGGTCCAAAGCGGGCATTCTTCAGCCGCACCAGAGCCTCATACCCAGCCAGCTGCTGGGTAACAGTACTGACCTGAGGCTGGTATACCATCTTAAACCCATCACAGTGAATCGCATCCACCACTGCCTGACGGGCATCATGGCTCTCCTGCAGTTTCTTCCGCATTTCTGCTGTATACAAAACAGCACAGTTTTTACCTTTGCGCTTGGCCTCATACATGGCCAGATCCGCATCCAGCACCAGCCGCTGGGGATCCTGATAGCTGCCGGTACAGTTGCGAATGCCCACACTGACAGAAACAGAAAGCGGCTGATGATCTGCCATAATCTGTGCGGAAACAAGTGCCATCATATCAGAGACCAGAGGATCATCAGGAGTTACATTGACATTGCGTTTGACAAACAGGAATTCATCACCGCCATAGCGTGACACAAAGCCATCATTTTCTCTGGCAAAGGAATGAAGCCTGCGGCCAACCGCAGCCACCACGACATCACCGCATGGGTGGGAATAGGTATCATTGATTTCCTTGAGATCATCCAGATCCAGCGTAATCATCGTATACGTGGAAGCACCATGCAGCCATGGCAGCAGCCTGGCAAAGGTTGTCTCACGGTTATATAAACCTGTCAAAGCATCATGCTGGGCAAGATACTGCAGCTGCTGGTGTTCTTCACTTGCCGCTATGGCAATCCGGCGGTAGGAGCGCGCATTGATTAACAAACCGGCAGCCAGCAGCAGTACACCGGTAATGGCACTGGCCATCTGCATCTTTACAGTACTGTGCAAAGCAAACGATGCCTTTCCATCCTGGTCAATAAAGGCATTGTCCGGCAGATCTTTTCTGGCAATGCTGTATTCAGAAAGCAGATCTGCATCAAACACCGAAAATGAAGAGGAATCTGTCTGTAAACCAATGCTCTGCACCGTTGTCTTGTTTAACAGAACACTTGCGGCAAGTGAAGCCGTCTTCTGTGCTTCCTTGGTAAAATTGACACTGATGGTACCGGCAATGCCGCTGCCAATACCGCCGGGATGAATGCCAAACACCGGCACAGAGGCATATTGAGCAAACATTTCGGCATTGTCTGAAATGGAATACGTATTCCCATACTGATCACGGCCGGCTTCCAGATAGACAAGAATGGTACTGTCATCACAGGCTGCAATCTGCTGCTGAAGGTCGTCTCTTGTCATCTGATCCGCCTGCAGCAGGTGTACCTTGAGATCCGGATGAGCTGCCATTGCCTCCTGCAGATCTTTCTGATCTGTCAGTCCCTGTGCACTGCCATCGGTAACTACCGTAAGATAACCAGCATCCGGCAGAATATGGACAAATGCAGAGATGGCATTTTCCAGACGTTTACTGTCACAGACACCGGCAAACAGCGGATTAGCCTGCACCTGTGTTCTGGCAAGATCCTGGTCTGTCACATCCATGAAGAATACCGGCAGGCTGGCAAACAGGCTGCTTTGTTCACGGCAGGCAAGCGTAAAAGCCGCATCACCGCAGGCAATTACACCCTGCATGCCATGATCGATTTTTTCCTGCAGTTCCTGCTGCAAAAGTGCATCGCTCACATCGTGAAGGTACACAGCATCATAGCCAATACCCTGACGGTACAGCGTATCCTGGATGGCATTCTGCTCAAACTGGACATCCAGATCACCAGCTGCACCAGAACAGAGCAAAAGCACCTTTTCGCCGGTATCGTCATGAATATCCCTGGCAATGTCCTGGTTCATCAGATCATAAGATTGATTTTCCTTCACAATGGAGAAAAAGGAACAAAACAGCAGAAAACATCCAAGAACGATTAAAACAACTTCGGACAGCCGTTTCCATTTTTTCACGCGAAAAACCCTCCTGTCCGCAAGCTTTCCCCCATATACCGCAGAATATCTTCATATTACCACGTTTGAGTATCATATGGGCAGCCTTGTTCAAATGTGAAACAGTTCTATCAGATAATGAAAAAGATCCCCGCTGGCACAGGGACCTTTCTCCAATCATGATTCATTTTCAGGGAGGGAAAGAAATCATTTTTTTCAGATGATGTTCTCATCTGACAGTTATATAGTACAAATCAGTTGTGCACAAACGATGAAACAAATGTGAAAGCTTGATGAAAAAGTGTATGATATTTTGCAAGGAGACACAATATGCTGGAAAAACTTGATTCTCTGCGCCTTCCTCTGCCAGAGGATGTGGCCAAAGCCAAGGCCGCCGGTGACTTTGACAGAGCAAAACGTCTGATTGATCTGTATCGGCAGGATGCTGCTACACCAAAATGCATGAAAGACCGGCTGGAAGTGGAACAGGAAGTACTTTTACGCCTGCCGCAGGCCTATCCGTATGATGAAGAGCAGGCCCTTGCCATCGTCAGAAAAGAGATTCCTTCTTTTACAATGGAAGACCTGCATCACTATGAAGACAGCAAGGCAGCGGACTGGATTTATCTCAATGGGAAAGTCCATCTGCAGTCGCGCTTCTTTGCGTCCATGCAGAAAGTATGGCCTGAAATTGCAGCAGCGGTGGGATGCCCGCTTTCCCAAACAAACCAGCTGCTGGATGACAATATCAAAGAGATGGAAGAAACAGGTCATGCGGGAAGACATATTCATCTGCGCACGGAAATCAGGATCAAGGATGAAGTCTTCCATCCAGGCAGAGTGCTTGTCCATCTTCCCATTCCCGCTGAATGCATGAATATGCAGAATATCCACATTCTAGATCACAGTGATCATGCCTTCATCGATGGTCCAGACAGTTTAAGCCGCACCATTTCCTTTCAGGAAGATCTGCAGGAAAATCATCCTTTCTTTGTGGAATACGAATATGATTCCATCGTTCGCTACCATCAGGATCACCACATTCCTACAGAAACAGCGGATTTTGACATTCAGGAAGAACAGCCGCAGATTGTCTTTTCCCCATTGATCAAAGCATTGTGCAAAGAACTCAGCAAAAACGAGACAGACCCCTATCGGAAAGCATGGAATTTCTACCGCTATTGTACAGAGAATGTCACCTATGCCTATATGCGGGAATATATGACCCTGGGATTAATCAACGAATATTCTGCCACCCAGCGGATCGGTGACTGTGGTGTCAAAGCCCTGCTGTTCATCACCTTATGCCGCTGTGCAGGCATTCCTGCCCACTGGCAGTCCGGCCTGTATGTTACCCCGGAAAGTGCCGGCAATCATGACTGGGCAATGTTCTACATCAAACCATATGGATGGCTGTTCGCGGATCCCTCCTTTGGCGGCTCTGCTTTCAGGGTCAAAAACCTGAAACGGCAGAAATTCTACTTTGGCAATCTGGATTCCTTCCGCATGGCTGCCAACAATGCCTTCCAGCAGGAATTCAAGCCAGCCAAGAAATGGTGGCGCAGCGATCCCTATGACAATCAATCCGGCGAGATTGAATATGATGACAGAGGCCTGCATGGCAATGAATTTGAATCGACCAAGACAGTCATTGAGATGCAGAAACTGAAATAACAAAAGCGGAAGGCATTCCTTCTGACAAGAAGTACCTTCCGGATTTGCAAAGAGATAGACGACAATTGTATGGATCATCATCGCTGACACATGGCATGATGATCAGCTTTTTTTGACAGATGGCTTATCAGAGTACTTTCTTGTTATCGGCACCAGGGGTTGTCACAATGACCTTTTCCGGTGTGATGATCAAAGCTCCTTTAGCGCTTGCAGCACCCTTGAACATCTGTTCTACCATGGCCTTGAAGTCATCCACAATCTTTCCTTCCGTCACGTACTCTGCAGTACCCTTGATCTGATAGCCCTTCAGACTCTTAGCATCATAAACAGAGATTGCCAGACGGCCATTGTTTGCCTTCAGGTTCTTCAATGTTGTCTCCAGGAACACATCACCAACCAGCAGCTTGCCATCATCTGTTACTTCCTTGAAGGCAACCGGGACAACATTCGGCATATTATCGGCACATGTTGCCAGATCCCACATAGATTCATTCAACAGCTTTCTTACATCTTCGTTTAACATCACTCTTATCCTCCTTGCTGGTGTTCTTCATCAGCGCAGCTATAAGTTAGCACCGTGACTTTGGCCAAGGAAGATATCAGGAAATTTATGAGTCACTTATGATTTTCATAGTGCCTGATGTCCAAATACACTATGAATTTTCATAGTATTTCTCTTTTTCAAAGTTACTGCTAGTATTGAAGCAGACAGTCTGTGCTGCCGGGAAAGAAGGCGTCTAGTATGTATCAGAAGAAAACAGAAGATGATATCCGCTGTCCATTGGAATATGGCTTAAAGGTGTTTGGCGGCAAATGGAAGTCAAGGGTTCTGTGTGTATTGAATGAGAAAGGTGCACTGCGCTACAGCGGCATCCGCAAGGAGATGAAAAACATCACCGATGCTGTACTTGCCGCAACACTCAAGGAGCTGATTCAGGATGATCTGATCAGCCGGAAATCCTATGATGAAATTCCACCACGTGTAGAATATTCCCTGACAAAGAAGGGAGAATCGGTTGTACCGATTCTGCAGAGTATCTGCAGCTGGTCCGGTATCTTCTATAAAGAAGGCAGTGAGAACATGCTGGCCCAGTGTGAAAAGTGTGATCACCGCAATTAAAAAGCTGGATGACCAGCTTTTTTTATGCGATATGAATTGTTTCAATTAACAGCAGCCATGCCAGGCCATAGTATGTCACAACACCAACAAGGTCAGTGACCGTTGTAATTAATGGTCCGGATGCCACAGCCGGGTCAACACCGATCTGCTTGAAGAACAGCGGGATGACGGTGCCAACCGCACTGGAGATTAACATGGCAACCATCAGAGAGATGCCGATGCAGCCGGAAACGGCAAAGCCATGGGCCGGTGTATAGTGCTTGAAGAGCACAATGAAGATACCAACACCGACAAACGCCAGAGCACCAAGAATCATGCCATTGACAAGACCACAGCGCATTTCCTTCAGAACAAGATGCAGCTTGTCTTTGCCAGTGAGCTTTTCATCCATCAATACGCGGATGGTAACTGCAAGCGACTGGGTGCCGACGTTACCAGACATATCCAGAATCATGGACTGGAAGCTCATGATCATCGGCAGTGCTGCTACAACCGTTTCAAACAGGCCGACAACACTTGATACAAACAAGCCAAGTACAAGCAATAGCACCAGCCATGGCAGACGCTTATGCACAGATTCCTTCAGCGGTTCACGCAGATCTTCCTCTGCAGTCAAACCAGCGAGCTTGGCATAATCATCACCCATTTCATCATCGACAACTTCAACGACATCCTGAGAAGTAATCACACCAAGAATACGGTTTTCATCAGACAATACCGGAATTGACTCCTCGGAATAATCCTTCAGTTTTTCCAGACAGTCCTCAATCTTTTCATCCGCATATACATACGGATACTCAGTCACAACAATGTCTTCCAGCTTTTCATCCTGGCGTGCCAGAATCAGCTCTTTCAGGTCAATCTCACCATAGTAGATGCCCTTTTCATCTACCACATACAGCTGTGAGATATTGTCATGATCCTCTGCCTGTCTGACCAGTGAACTCATCGCTTCCTTGATCGAAAGAGAAGAAGACAGTGTCACAAAGTTCGTTGTCATACGGGATGCAATCGTATCTTCATCATACGATGCCAGCCGCTGGATATTGTTGCGGTGCACCTCATCCATCAGCTCCAGCCAGACAACCTTCGAACGGGAATCCGTATTCTTCAACAGGTCAACGGCGGTATCCGGCTCCATATGAGCCAGAATATCCGAAGCCTTGCGCGGATTCATCTCTTCCAGATATTTATCCGCATCATCGGAATACTCCATCACATCTGACAGACTGTCCACATCCATCAGCCGATACAGAATTGCCCTCTCATTGGGCCGCAGAATATCCAGTGTATCAGCGATATCATTGGCGTGATAGTCATCCAGTCTCTCCTTGATCACTTTGGGAGAAAGACCGCTGCGGACCAGCTGGGCAATGGACTGCACAGCTGACATTTCATTATCTTTTTCTTTTACTGCTCCTGCCATTCTTTTTCCTCCTGTATTCATGTACTGCATGCATACAGAAAACCGGCACAAACTTCAGACGCTTAATGTAATGTGATCAGAAAATACAGGTGGTCTGAAGGACGTGCACTCATCTTCTGCTTACTTCGTTCGTGACCGGCACCATCCATGCAAAACCACCCCTTTCATCTCTCAGATACATTTTATTCTGACAGGCTCAATATTTCACCCCTGAATTGTCTTGGAAAGCATTATTTTTCACGCGTTATAATGGTCCCATCAGGAGACACAGAAAAACATGAATACATTTGATGAAAAAGTAAAAGAGCGGCTGATCCGTTATGCCAAAGTCAATACACAGTCAGCCAATCATACCGGCACTGTTCCCAGCACAAAATGCCAGTTTGATCTGGCCAAGATGCTGTATCAGGAATTGCAGGATATCGGCGTGAAAGACACGTACTATGACGATGAGCACTGCGTGGTATATGCCTGGTTAAAAGCCAATACAGAAGATGGCATGCCGGTTGGTTTTGTGGCCCATATGGACACGGCCCCGGATGCCTCGGGTGAAAATGTCAGGCCATGGGTATTCTCTGACTATGACGGCTCTGACATTGTATTAAACAAAGAGAAAAACATTGTCATGAAGGTATCTGACTACCCCAACCTGAAAAACTATATCCATCAGGATCTTATTCTCACCGACGGCACAACCCTGCTGGGCGGGGATGACAAGGCATCCATTGCCGCCATCATGACGATGATTGAATACCTCGTCAACCATCCGGAAAGAAAGCATAATCTTCTGGCCTTTGCCTTTACACCGGATGAGGAAGTCGGCGGTTTGGCCAAAGACCTGGATTTAGATAGATTCCAGGCTAAGGTGGCTTATACGCTGGATGGCGACTATTGCGGCTATTATGAGGATGAAACCTTCAATGCCTCTGAGGCCATTGTCACTTTCACTGGTCTATCTGTACATACCGGTACAGCCAAGGGCATTATGAAGAATGCCGTGGATATGGGTGCAGAATTCATGGGCATGCTGCCGAAACTCGAAAAACCGCAGTATACCGAAGGCAGAGAAGGCTTCTATCACGTGATCAGTTTTGATGGCACCTGCGAACATGCCAGACTGACCATGATTGTGCGTGACCATGATTCTGAAATCTTCAATCAGCGCAATAATTATCTGAAAAAGATCACCGAGGAAATCAACAGAAGATATGGCAGTGATGCCGCATCCATTGAGATTTCCATCCAGTACCGCAATCTGGGTGAGGCAATCAAAAAGGTTCCGTTCATGATTCCAAACCTGGTCAAAGCCATTGAAATGGCTGGCATCACGCCGCACAAGGTGGCTTTCCGCGGCGGTACAGACGGCTCTGCACTGTCATGGCGCGGTCTGCCATGCCCTAACCTTTCTGCCGGATATGAAAATGCACACGGACGTTTCGAGTATGTCCCGGTACAGTCCATGTCAAAGAATGTTGAGATCCTGCTCAATCTGGCCGATCTCTACAGCCAGCAGAAATAAGCCAGTATTCATTTTGCTGCAATTCATGAGCATTTTTAAAGGCCATCGCTGTCATCAGCCATGGCCTCTTTTTGGTATTACTCCAAATGGATATTAATCAATCCCCAGTCAATTCTAAAAAGCCCAGATCACCGATAAGCTGTCTGTTACAGCTGTTTTATGAATTGTTACCAACAAGCATGATTGACAGAATCATACCTGTTTCAATGTTGCCGGGGATAAGCGTTTTGTTATCATAGGTGATTTTAAAAGGATCCTGCGCATTGCCAACAGCAAAGAAGTTCTGTTCCTTTCCCACTTTCAGATGCCGGCTGTTTTGAAGCAGCAGCTGTACCCTTATCCTGGGCAGATCTATTGGACCAAAGGAAGCAGCTTTCTCATCATTCACATATACAGAAACGTATTTTTCCGAATCCGGTTCCACATGAAGCTCCACATCACGCTGATCAACATCAACGTTAACTGTTTTTGTCTTTTCCCACTCATTCTCAAGATAAGAATACTGTGTCAGCTGAATTCTCCCTGGCACAAACCGTGACAGATGCACATGATACGTCATATTTTCAGAGACAGGCACATCCGCTGCCGGCTTAACAAACCTGATCCAGCTGTCAAAGAAAAAATACTTAACCGCTAATGAACTGGCAAGAACAAGCAGTGAAATGGCTGCAATGCGAATCCATTTTTTCATGTCAGAGCACAATCCTTTCCTTTCATCAGTACACCATTTGACTGTTACTGAATAATCGATACTGCCTCTTTCAAAATAGTATCATGCATGTATCATTTCAAAGCAGACACTTTGTACACCTCACCGGAAATTTGATTTTCCACTTTGAGAAATTCTATTGAGTACATTTCATAAGAAAAAGATGACATATCATGTTCTGCAGTCAACAGACTGCTATTTCATGATAATTGCGCTGTCAGGAATATATCGTACAGCCTTTTTTTACGCCAGGCCTGCCTGCCATTTCCCATAACAACAAAAGGTGTTCCGGAAAATCATCCAGAACACCTTGATTTGTATGTCTTACTGCCTCAGGGGCAGATCCTTTCGTCCCTTGTGGGGACGTATGGCACTTTGCAAATACCATTATTCAATGGCAATGTACTTCTTTTCAGGGATCTCTTTCTTGTCTTCCTTGGCAGGCAGCTCAATGGTCAATACACCATTGTTGTAGTTTGCCTTGACATCGGAATCCTTCACCTGATTGCCGACATAGAAGCTGCGGCTGTAGGAACCATACCGTCTTTCACGGCGCAGTACCTTGCCCTTCTTGTCTTTCTCATCCTTGTTCTCATGACGTGTGGCATGAA